>NZ_JAZDQN010000027.1:0-89150 GCF_036324125.1 Pseudomonas ulcerans
TTTTTCGGTGGGCTGCTGGCATTCAGAGGGACTGACCTCCCAATAGCCGGAAAATATCCGGCTAATTCAGAGCATCCTTAACGGTAGGGCGCCTATTTCGGAACGCGTTATATTGCTCAGCAGCAATCACGCCGAACTACAGCCTCTCAGCAGTGCCTCTAGCCACTGTGCGTCTTGTTAGCTGTGGTTACGGTTGCGGTATTCCTAGATGGTGCTGAGTTGCGCTAGTATTGATGCTCTTGGGAAATAACTGTTGAGTGGTTAAATGTCTGTGTGTTCTGAGATCTCGCATCTTTCTGAAGAGCAAGTGGAAGAGCTTTATCGGCGATACATTTCTGGTGAGCGGAATGCTGATCTTGTGGCTGAATATAAAATAGCTGTTCCCCCTAACAGCCTAATCAAAGTATTTCCGCCGGTTCAACTGGATTCGATATCTTGCCCATACTGTTGCGTGAAAATGTATGAGCGAAGAAAAAGTAAAGGGGATTTTACGTCAGGGGTAACAGTAGGTTACTGCCAGACGTGCGAGCACAAATATTACCAAGGGCGTTCCTATGGTAGCAGGCGCCAATGCACGTGCGGTCCATGCGAGAATGAGCGTGAAAGGGAACAACTGAATAAGGATCAGATTGCACGTGAAAAAATACTTGAGTATTGGCAGCCGCTAGTTGCGAATGCTATCCCGTTCGAGGACCTCGATATGCGGGAAAAGGTTTACTTGCTGTCATTGATTAACGCACAAGGGGATCTCAAAGGCTCTAAAATTTTATCGGTCCTTGAACGTAGGCGTGACGTTTGGTTGGCGCCCACTGGAGAATTGGAAACTGAAGTGCTCGAACTACTCTATCGGCGTAGATTGATTGTTGTAGATCCGGAGTCGCCTCTCTCTGCATTTGACAATAAGAAAATAGAGTCCGTTAATCTAACGGCTGTTCGCTGGCTTTTAAATGTTGAACTTCAGGGGGCGTCAGTTATCTCTGTAGAGGGATTGCAAAGACAAATCGTGAAAGAGTTTGCCATGGCCCCGGCAGGCTATGATGCCCATCAAACGAAATTGCTGGTAGTAAGCATTCTGACTGAACAGGTCATGAGGCAGATTCATTATCACTGTGCGCGATATGATCTATTTTTTACTGCCGAAAAGAAAGGTAGAGATGTCGTTGCTTCTCTACTGGCGGATTATAGCGTGGCGGTTGTCAGCTACTTTGCCTACTTGGCCGCGCATCAGGCATATAATTATCGCAAAAATTCTCATGTCAGTATTGTTCAGGCTACGAATGTAATTCCTCGAAAACTTCACGAGTACGGTATTAAGGCGCGCAGTGAAGCCTGGGATCTTAGTTCTAAGAAATTCCTCAGCAATGATCCGCGGTCCGAGTTGAATAAGGTGGTCTTCGATTTGGTGTTGCGGGCGGAAGATAGCGGCTCTTATAAGAAAATTGGTGATTATTTTATGCCGATGCCGATGCCGATGCCGATGCCGATGCCGATGCTCAAGCTGAGCTCACCAAAATCGGCCTTAGTCTTCAGTTGTCCCGTTTGCGGCTCCAGCGCGGTGCATGCCAGTACGTGCGCAAGCGGAATCATCGTCGACTGTAAGGACTGCATAGCCAGATCTCCGGTTCAACTTACTCATCCAATTGCCTGACGTTGGCAGGTGCAATGGTAATGGTAGTTGGGGGCAGCCTGATTAAGGTCGGGCCTCCCTTTCTGCTCAGGTTGCTAAGGAAACTCCGAACAAGCTGCCCATCAGCCGGAAATGGACGGCTTGGCGATGCCGAAAAGCCTGATTTTCAGCCGCTGATTATTGGATCACCAAGGCACAGCCTTGGTTTTCTGCCCTCGCGGGCGCACCTCTCCCGCTCCAGGCAATAATTGCGAGCGTACCATCCACAGATTCGACAGGGCAAACAGCGTGGTCAATCGTGCCGTGTTCTTGGCCAAGCCACGGAAACGGGTTTTCACACAGCCGAACTGGCGCTTGATCACACGGAAGGGGTGTTCGACCTTTGCTCGCGCCTGCGCTTTGACCTTCTCGATATTGCGTCTGGCTTTGTTGAGCACGCTGCGTTTGCTCAAGTGCTTGTAGATGCTACGACGAGCCGCAATCTGCCAGATCACCGGCCTTCCCTCGTGCTCCGGCCGCTTCTCCATGCCGGTATAACCCGCGTCAGCACAGATAACATTTTCATCGCCACGCAACAGGTGAGCGACCTCCGTGACATCGGCCACATTCGCCGCTGTACCGTGGACGTGGTGCACCAGGCCCGACTCGGCATCGGCACCGATATGTGCCTTCATGCCGAAGAAGTACTGGCTACCCTTCTTCGTTTGATGCATTGCAGGATCGTGCTTGCCCTCCTTGTTCTTGGTCGAACTGGATGCGTGGATAATGATGGTATCGACGATGGTGCTCTGGCGCAACGACAGGCCCTTGTCTCGCAGGCAATTGTTGATGGTTTCCAGAATCCCCGAAGCCAGTTCGTGCTTCTCCAGCAGGTGCCGGAAATTCATGATCGTGGTGTCTTCGGGGATCGGAGCGCTGAGCGTCAGACTAGTAAACTGGCGCATCGAGGTGATCTAGGTTCTGTCTGAAATTCGGAGAAAGCGAACTCCACTGCCGTGAGCGCTGAGATTTTGTAAGGTTTTCAGCCATCTAAGGAAAGGAATCCTGTGATGGCTAAGCGCTACGAAATTTCGGATGAAGCATGGGATGTAGTCGCGGATCTCTTCCCCAACCCACGCCAGAGGTAGACCGCGATCAAGTGATCGCCTAATGCTCGATGGAGTGCTTTGGTTGTTGGGCTCAGGTGCTGCTTGGCGGGACATGCCCGATTATTTTGGGCCCTGGCGGACGGTTTATCACCGCTTCCGAATTTGGCGAAACCGGGGAACATTTGATCAGATGCTCAAGCGATTGCATCTCAAGCTCAATGATCAAGGGCTCCTTGACCTGCAGATCTGGATGATCGATTCAACTGCTGTTCGTGCTACCCGCGCCTCACCAGGTGCAGGTAAAAAAGGGGGGCTGATGAACCCGCCGATCACGCTCTAGGCCGCAGTCGCGGTGGCCTCACCACCAAGATTCATATGCTCTGCGACGCCAACGGCGTGCCATTGCGCTTTCTCCTTTCTGGCGGTCAAGCCAGCGACATCAGGTACGCACAGCCATTGCTGGATGATGTTCGCATCCCGACGAGCAAACGAGGCCGACCTCGCAAGCGCTGCCGCTGGCTTTTGGCCGACAAGGGCTACGACGCTGATGCACTGCGGCGCTACTGTGACCGATATCGCATGCAGCCGGTTATTCCGTTGCGTGCGATGAAGCGCAAACCCTAGCCTGGGTTGCCCCGCCTGTTTGATCGCCCCAAGTACCGGCAACGTAATGTGATCGAGCGTCTGTTTGGCTGGCTGAAAGAGAACCGCCGAATCGTCACGCGCTTCAACAAACTCGAGAAAGCTATGGCGCGATGGTCTCGCTGGCTTGTGTCATGCGGTGTCTGCAACACCTTTTTTCAGACAGAACCTAGTACAGCGCTTCTTCCATGGCTGGGTCGCTCAGCGAGAACCAGTTCTGCAGCAGATGAATACGCAGCATGGTTTCCAGTGGATACGGCTTGCGACCACCGCCGGCCATTGCGTAATGCGGCTCGATCAAATGCAACCAAACCGCTCCACGGCACCACCTATTCCATCTCGACCAGGAAACGTCCGCGACGGGTTTGCTTGCGCTTACCGGCGTACTCGAAATCGGAAAAGCTCATCTGACTCATGGGATGGCGGGCTTGTAGAGGGCAGTTGGATGGAGGTCTATTTCAGCAAAGGTTAGGTGGGCTGTGCTGACTTGATCGGAGAATCCCTAAAGCAACGACAGAGAGGGTTTCCACGCTGCCTGTTCTCCATTGGAAATTTGATGTTGTATGTAGAATTTTACGTGATAAATTTCCACGTCAGCGGATTCCCTATAACAACAAGAACGGTCATTGATTATGCATCTTTGCAAAAAGCTCTCCATCGGTGCCAAGCTTTTGGTGCTGCCCATCTTGTTCGTGCTTGCATTGTCAGTCGTCTCAGGTATGGCCTATTACGGTCTGGCCAGGCAGCAGGCAGTCATCGAAGAAATTCAACAGTTGCGCTTCCAGCAATATCGGCAGGTGCTGGAAACCGCGACCGCGTTGCAGGCGGCGATGGTCGGCGCATATGCCACGGGGTCACGCATTCTTGAGTCCCAGGGGCAGGCCACGCTCGAGGAACTGGAGTCTTATTTCGAGGATATTCGGGCCAGTGTCGATGACCTGCGCACTGGTCTCGACAACGCAGCCCGTGAAACCCGCCTGGGTGAAGAGGAGAAGGCGCTCTACGAAGCGGTGCACGAGCAGGCTGCCGTGGTTACCCAAGGACTGGACGATTTCCAGAGCACCGCCTTGAGAGATCAGATTCAGGCTGCTTCGCTATTGGGCCGGGTGCGCGCTGATAGCAACGGCCTGCAGGCCCAGTTCAACAGTCTGTTGGGGTTGCAGGCACAACTGACCGCCGACGCTTTCGCCGAGGCTGGTGCCCTGCAGCGCCAGATGTCAAAGATGCTGGTAGTGGTACTGCTGGCCGCCAGTGCCCTGGCCTTGATGGTCAGTCTTTTGTTGCGGGGGCAGATCCTGCGTCCTATTCGGGAAATCGAGCAGGCATCGATCAGGTTGCGTGACGGTGATCTGACTCATCGTGTGCGCGTGATCGGGGGGGACGAGATCGCTCATACGGCGCAGGCGTTCAATGAGCTGATTGACAGTTTCCAGCAGGCGATGCGCCAGGTCGCAGCGGTTGCAGCTTCGGTCAGCGCCTCGGCCGAGACCCTGGTAGGCGCCTCGGCGCAGGTGGCCGAGAGTTCCTCGGCACAGACCGGTGCGGTTGGGGTGGTGTCGATGACCATCGAGCAGATGAGCGTCAGCATCGCCGCCATCTCCAACCATGCCCAGAGTCTGCGAGGGTCCGCCGAGGCCAGCTTACGGGGCACGCAGGACGGGCATCAGGCACTGTCGCGGCTGCTCGAAAACATCGACAGCGTACGCCTCGCATTCTCAGCTATCCGCGGCTCGGTGGGTGATTTCGTCGAAAGCACTTCGGCGATCACCACCAGCATCACCCAGGTCAAGGACCTCTCTGCACAGACCAACCTGCTGGCGCTCAATGCGGCGATCGAAGCGGCGCGCGCAGGGGAAAGCGGGCGCGGTTTCAGTGTGGTGGCTGATGAAGTGCGTCAATTAGCGCAACGCTCGGCGCGAGCGGCCAATTCAATCAATGATCTGACCGTGAAGCTTGAGGGTCAGTCCGAGGTGGTTGACGAGGCGCTGCGGGCAGGCACCGTGGCGCTGGATGACAGCGGCAGGTTGCTGAGCGAATTGGAGAGCACCTTGCAGCAGGCCGCGGACCTGGTCGGCGACTCGACGCGGGGCGTGGACCAGATCGCCGACGCAGTGAGTGTGCAAAGTGAGGGCGGCCGGGGGATAGCAGAAAATATCGAACACATCGCACGGATGGCAGGGGATGGTGATGCGATTACACGTCAAGTGTCCGGAGCGGTGGTTTCCCTGCGGGAACTTTCAGACGAACTTAGCCTGGCGGTGAGCCGTTTCCGCTTCGAAGCCTGACCGGTGAGGCCGCTTGTCGAGGGGCCCCGCTGGCGACGCTCATGGTTGCGCAAACGTGGCCTGTTCGCGACTTGGCGCGGTTTATCACAGGGCTGACGTTGATGTTCGGTGGCGAAATTTGACGCGTGGCTGGTGTGCGGGAGTAGCAGATGCCGTTCCCGCATACCAGTGAGCGCTAACGGCTACGAATCAATTGCAAGAACTCTTGCCGAGTGTTGTACGAATCGCGCATGCACCCCAGCATGACCGAGGTACTCATCACCGAGTTCTGCTTTTCCACGCCGCGCATCATCATGCACATGTGCTTGGCCTCGATCACCACTGCCACGCCGGCAGCATGGGTCACCTCGGCAATCGCTTCGGCAATCTGGCGGGTCAGGTTTTCCTGGATCTGCAGCCGGCGCGCAAACATATCGACGATACGTGCCACCTTCGACAGACCCAGGACCTTGCCCGTGGGGATGTAGGCAACGTGCGCCTTGCCGATGAACGGCAACAAGTGGTGCTCACACAGCGAATACAACTCGATGTCGCGTACGATCACCATCTCGTCGTTGCCCGAGTCGAACAATGCGCCGTTGACGATTTGCTCAAGGCTTTGCTGATAGCCATGACACAGGTACTGCATGGCTTTCGCTGCGCGCTTGGGCGTGTCGAGCAAACCTTCGCGCTGCGGGTTTTCGCCGACGCCCTCCAGGATTTCGCGGTAGTTACGGATGAGTTCCTCGTTCATGGCTGTCCCTGATTCAGAGTTGAGTGACGGTAATCTTGCCGGTGGCCGCGCTGGCATCGTGAAACTGCCCGCTCGAACCCGTGCGCCACTGCTCCAGTAACTGCGCCTGTCGTTGGTGGGCATGGCGCAGGAAACGCTCCTTCACCGGCCCATACCCCCGCACGCTGTCTGGCAGTTCCAGTAGCTCACGCGCCAACCGCAGGTTGTCGCTCCCAAGGCCTGTCAGTACTTCATTCAGAATGCTTTCGTAGTTGCGCAGCCAGTCGCGTTCAACCTTGCGTTCATGGGTGTGGGCAAAGGGATCGAGCTAAGTGTTACGCACAACCTTGAGCCTGGCCAACAGCTTGAAGCCTTTCAGCATCCAAGGCCCGAAGCTGCGTTTTTTCGGGGCTTTGTCCGAATTATTGTCATTGAGCAGCGGCGGTGCCAGGTGAAACCGCAGACGGTAGTCGCCCTCGAACGTCGACTGGATGTTCGCCAGGAATTCCCCATTGGTGAATAGCCGCGCGACCTCGTATTCATCCTTGATAGCCAGCACTTTGAAGTACTGGCGGGCCACGCTTTGCGACAGCTCGCCCGGCTGGCCCAGCAGCCGGGTCTCGGCCGCCATGAACTGCTCGACGCGTTGTCGATAGCGCTGGGCATAGGCCTTGTTCTGGTAGGCGGTAAGGGTGTTTGTGCGCCGGTCCAGTGTTTCTTCCAGGGTCCGCGACAGCGTACGGTCGGCGCTTTGCTGCTTGCCGGCGTCCACCAGACGCAGCACCCGCGCCAGGTCGTGGGCGCTGCGTCGGCCCCAGGCAAAGGCCGCGAGGTTGAAGGACACTGCGGTGCCATTCAGTTCGATGGCCTGTATCAGTGCGGCTTCGCCCACCGGTAACCAGCCCTTCTGGTAGGCATAGCCCAGCATGAAGGTGTTGGTGGCGATCGAGTCGCCCATCAGCGCTGTGGCAATTCTGCTTGCGTCGACAAAGTCGGCGCGCGCAGGGCCAACAGCCTCGGCAATCTGCGCTGACATTTGCTCGGTATGGAATTGCGGGTCGGGATGGCTCTGCAAGTCGCCGCTTTGCGCCTGCATGGCGAAGGTGCGTACGAACGCGCTGGTGATGCTTTTCTCGCTGTTGACCAGCGCATGCGTTACGCCCTGGCGCAGCTTGGACAAGGTTTCGGTGTTGGCGCTGACCACCAGGTCACAGCCCAGCAGCAGGGCGGTTTCACCCTCGGCAATCCGTGGGGCGAACAGTTCTTCCTGGCGCGCGGCGATGCGAATATGCGACCAGACCGCGCCACCTTTTTGCGCCATGCCCGCCATGTCGAGGTTGAGCGTGCCTTTGCCTTCGATGAACGCCGCCATGCCCAGCAAGGCACCGATGGTCACCACGCCCGTGCCGCCCACGCCGGTCACCAGAATGCTGTAGGGCTCGTCGAGGGAGACGGTCACGGGGTTGGGGAGCGTCCACAGGTCGCCGGGCTGGGCTGCCAGGGCCTGGGGCTTGCGCAGCACACCGCCTTCTACGGTGACAAAACTTGGACAAAAGCCGTTGAGGCAAGTGAAGTCCTTGTTGCACGACGACTGATCGATTTCGCGCTTGCGGCCGTACTCGGTTTCGACCGCGACCACCGACATGCAATTGGACTTGCTGCTGCAGTCGCCACAGCCTTCGCATACTGCCTCGTTGATGACCACCCGGCGCGCCGGGTCGGGGAACTTTCCGCGTTTGCGACGCCGGCGTTTCTCGGCGGCGCAGGTCTGGTCATAGATGATCGCCGACACACCCTGGAACTGGCGCAACTGTTCCTGCACCTCGTCCATTTTGTCGCGACGCATTACCGGTACGCCTTCGGCCAGGTCGTGGATGTCCTTGTACTTCTCGACATCGTCACTGACCACCACCAGGCGCTGAACGCCTTCGGCCGCCAACTGGCGGCTGATTTGCGCCACGCTCAGACTGCCATCCACCGGCTGCCCGCCCGTCATGGCCACCGCGTCGTTGTAGAGGATTTTGTAGGTGATCTGCGCCTTGGCCGCGATGGCGGCACGAATGGCGAGAATGCCGGAGTGAAAGTAGGTGCCGTCACCCAGGTTGGCAAACACGTGTTGGGTGGTGGTAAACGGCGCCTGGCCGATCCAGGCCACGCCTTCGCCGCCCATCTGGCTGAAGGTCTGGGTTTGCGGGTAGATCCAGGCCGCCATGTAATGGCAGCCGATGCCGGCCAGTGCGCGGCTACCGGAGGGCACTTGGGTCGAGGTGTTATGCGGGCAGCCCGAACAGTAGTGCGGTACACGCTCCATCAGGTTGCTGAACTGACCCTTGCTGGCCAGTTGTGCGTCGAGTACGGCCAACTGAACCTGCAGCGGGCCGCCCGGGTGCAGGCGCAGGATCCGCTTGGCCAGGGCACGGGCGATCATGGCCGGGGTCAGGTCACTGATCGCCGGCAACAGCCAGTCGGTATGCGGCAGGCTCCATTCGCCCTTGTCGTCGAACTTGCCGACGATGCGCGGACGTACATCTTCACGCCAGTTGTAGAGTTCTTCCTTGAGCTGGTATTCGATCAGGTGGCGCTTTTCTTCCACTACCACAATCTCTTCCAGGCCTTCGGCAAACAGGCGCACGCCTTCGGCTTCCAGTGGCCAGACCATGCCGACTTTGTACACGCGCAGGCCGATCTTCTGCGCCTGCGCCTCGTCGATGCCGAGGATCTTCAGGGCCTGGCACACGTCGAGATAGGATTTGCCCGAGGTCACGATGCCGATCCGGGCATTGGGCGCATCCATGACGATACGATCAAGACGGTTGGCGCGGGCATAGGCCAACGCCGCATACAGCTTGTGTTCCAGAAGGCGTTGTTCTTGCGCCAGTGGCGGGTCCGGCCAGCGGATGTTCAGGCCACCTTCGGGCAGCGCAATGGTGGGAATAACCGGCTGAACACGGTGGATATCGATGTCCACCACGGCTGCGCTTTCAACGGTGTCGGCCACCGCCTTGAGTGCGACCCAGCAGCCGGAATAGCGCGACATGGCCCAGCCATGCATGCCGTAGTCCAGGTATTCCTGTACGCCCGAGGGTGCCAGTACCGGCATCATTACTGCTTTGAAGATGTGTTCGGTCTGGTGCGGCAGGGACGAGGAGCGCGCGCCGTGGTCGTCGCCGGCAATGGCCAGCACCCCGCCGAAGGGTGAGGTGCCCGCGGCATTGGCGTGACGAAACACATCACCGCAGCGGTCCACACCCGGGCCCTTGCCATACCACATGCCGAACACGCCATCATAGGTCGCGCCTTCGAACAGGTTGACCTGCTGTGTACCCCAGATCGAGGTGGCGGCCAGATCTTCGTTCATGCCGGGGTGGAACACCGTGTGGTGCGCCTTGAGGTAGTCACGTGCTTTCCACAAAGCCTGGTCGAAACCGCCCAGCGGCGAGCCGCGATAGCCGGAAATGAACCCCGCGGTATTCAGGCCGTTGGCCTGGTCGCGTTGACGCTGCATCAGGGGCAGGCGGACCAGCGCCTGAATTCCTGTGAGCAATACGTGACCACTGTGTTGCACATATTTGTCATCCAGTGAAACCGGCGTACTCATGTTCATCCTCCAGGCGTTTTTGTTCTTGTGTGGCGGTGCCCGCTGCGTGGCGATGCCTTGTTTCGGCCGAAGTCTAGGAAGCAGGGTATCGATCGTAAAATCACAAAAACGGCGGCGCGATATTGGCTTTTCAAATATCCGGGCGGTGCGGCGTTGGCTGTGTACGACCGCTTGGGCCGGGGTGATGCTAATTAAATATGGACAAATAATCAAAATATGTTCAATTATTGGTAATGCAAACGCTGAAAAATAAAACAGACAAGGGAGAAAGCCATGCGTGCAGCCATCATTTCCGAACGCAATGCGCCGCCACAGGTGCGTGAGTTCAATGAGCCGCAAGCGCAGGACGGCGCGGTACTGATCGATGTGGACACTGCCGGCCTCGGGGGTTGGGACGTGCTGGGTGCCTATCGCCTGGGCGTCGAATACCCCTGTGTCATTCGCGGCGAAGGCGTGGGCCGGGCTCCGGATGGCCGTCGGGTGTATTTCGGTGAGCGCTCGGTGCTGCCTTATGGCGCGTGGGCCGAGCGAACCCTGGTGCCGCAGGCCGAGGTGTGGAACGTGCCGGACGATGTGGACGACAAGACTGCGATCAGCATGGGCATTGCTGCTACCGGGGCCATCGTGCCGCTGGAAAAGGCAGCGATCCAGAAGGGCGAAAAGGTATTGGTGCTGGGCGCTACCGGCACACTGGGGCAGATTGCCCTGCAGCTTGCGCGCGGCATGGGCGCGGGCAAGGTGGTCGGTGCCGCCCGCTCGCAGGCGGCACTGGGCAGCCTGAAGTCACGCGGCATCGCCGACGAAGTGGTGACCTTGGGCGGCAGTGATGATGTGGAGGCGCTCAAGGACGCAGGCGATGGCGGCTTCGACGTGGTCCTCGACCTGGTGTGCGGGCAGCCCCTGCTGACGTCATTGAAGGCCACCAATTGGGGGGCGCGCATCATCACCATCGGCACCGGTGCCGGCCGCCAGCTCAACCTGGACATCGCCGACTTGCTGTTTCGCAACCTGTCGTGCATCGGTACCGGCCAGCGGCCTCCGGCGGACCGCGAGCAGATCTGGCTGCGGCTGCTGAAGATTGCCAGGGAACAACAGATTCACGTGGACTACCTGGACTTCACCCTCGACCAGGCGGCCGAAGCATGGGCTGCGCAGGTCAACGGGCCGCACGCAAAGATCACGGCCACTATCCGCCGCTGACGGATGCACGCGGTAAGCGGTTCCATTCGGTGTGGCGGCAGGCTCGGCAAGCAGATGACCAAGGGCAAAGACGTTTCCATGCGCCAGTTGCGCTATTTCGTGGCGGCGGCCGATGCCGGGCAGTTTTCGCAGGCGGCGCTCAAGGTACATGTGTCGCAGTCGGCCATTACCGCCGCGGTGCTGCACCTGGAGGAGACCCTGGGCGTCAGCCTGTTCGACCGCTTGCCCTATGGCGTGACGCTGACGGCCGAAGGCAACAAGTTTGCCCAGCACGCGCGGCACATCCTCGACACGCTGCAGGACGCCCTGAGCGAGCCGCTGTTTCTCAGCCATGCGATGCAGGGCAGTGTGCGCGTGGGGGCGTCGTATACGGTGCTGGGCTATTTCTTGCCAGCGTTGCTGGCGCGATTCAAACGCAGCTACCCGCAGGTAGAGATCGACCTTGTGGACATGGACCGCCACAGCATCGAACAGGCGGTGAATGATGGCGACCTTGACCTGGGACTTGCGATCGTGTCCAACACGCCCAGCCTGAAGGGCTTTGCGCACCAGGTGTTGATCCGTTCACGCCGACAACTCTGGTTGTCCAGCCAGCACCCTTTGATGGCAGCCACGTCAATCGACCTCGCAGACGTCGCGCAGCATGCCTATATCCTGGCCACCCTGGACGAAGGGGACAGCTCGACGCTGCGCTACTGGGAGTCGCGCGGGCTGGCCCCGAATGTCGCCTTTCGCACGTCCTCGATGGAGGCGTTGCGCGGCCTTGTGGGTCACGGCTTTGGCGTGACCATCCTGTCCGACATGCTCTACCGGGCCTGGTCGCTGGAGGGCAAAAAGATTGAGGTCCGGCCGTTGGTGGATACCATTCCGCCCATGGAGCTGGGGCTGATCTGGTTGCCGGACAGGTGCCTGTCGGCGCCTGCCCAGGCGTTCCGGCAGTTCCTGATCATGGCGTGCGCGTCGTGATGCCCTCCTGGCAGGCGCTGGCTTGCGGCGGCCAGGAGCCGTTGTTCATCAGGCTGTCGAAGGTCTCGGTCATTCCTTGGCGGAGTTGGGATAATCGTGGCGCACCCACCATAGCCACAACCCCACCAAGGCACCGACGAAGCAGCGCACGGCGGCTTCGCCGCGGATGCCGGTTCGTGAGTAGAGGCCTTGTGAGCGATAGTGTTCACGGACCTGGATGGTCAGGATGCTTTCCAGGTGTGCCAGTATCACGCGGTGCCCAGGACCGCTGAAAAATGAGGTGGTGAGCGCGGCATGGCGTTCGGTCGCGCCGAACAGCCAGGCCGATACGTCCAGTACCACGCACCGGTCGCCACGGACTTCAGTGATCCGCGTACACGGCACGCCGATGGCGTCGTACCCGGCGATGATCAAATCTTCTTTGTCGCGAAAGTGCGCATAGAACGTCGAGCGTGCTACCCCGGTCCTATCCAGCAATTCCTGCACGGTGATTTCGCTGTAGTCCTTCTCTAACGCCAGGCGGTACATCTGGTCCAGCAGCCGTTCGCGGGTGCGTTGCGAACGCAAGGCGTGGCGTCGGCTGGAGAGGCTCTTGTCTACGGTTTGTACGGAACTTGCACGCTTCATCCTGTACCTCTGCAGAGCTTTCTTATTGGAGTCGTGACGCCTGGCGGCAGGGCTGCCCGGCGGTGCTTTCTGAACAGTGGCATACACATTTCCAGGTCGGCAAGAAATGTTTTAGAACAGATTTTCGATAATTGTTAATTATTTCCCGCATGCCGAACACATTCGCGGTTCCGTTCGTTGTCGCTTTACCCCGCCGGCCGTACCGTCTCTCCAGTGCCCACGTACCTGGAGAGAACAACAACAATGAGCAAAACGTACGACTACATCATCATCGGCGCCGGGTCGTCGGGGTGTGTATTGGCCAACCGATTGTCTGCCGACTCGACGGTATCGGTGCTGCTGATCGAAAGCGGCCCGGAGCATCGCAGCCCGCTGATCGCCATGCCCCGGGGCATCGGCAAACTCCTGCGCCCCGGCAATCCGCATGTCTGGAGTTACCAGGCCGCCCGCGGTGCGGGCATGGCCGACGAGGTATGGCTCAAGGGCAAGACGCTGGGCGGCTCCAGTTCGGTCAACGGCATGGTTTATGTGCGCGGTACGCCTGACGACTACGACCATTGGGAAGCCTTGGGGTGTACCGGCTGGGGCTGGGCCGACATGGGGCGGCAGTTCGTTGCGCTGGAAGACCACCAATTGGGCAAGAGCCAGTGGCGCGGTGTGGGCGGGCCGCTGAAAGTCACCGTGCACCCGGCGGGGTATGCCTTGTGCGATGCGGTGATCAGCGCGGCCGGTGAACTGGGGGCGGCGCGCACCGACGATACCAACCACGTTGCGTCGGTGCGCGAGGGTGGTTTTGGCTATCAGCCGCAGACCACCTGGAAGGGGCAGCGGTTCAGTGCCGCGCGGGCCTTTCTCGACCCGATACGTGAGCGCCCGAATCTGACGGTGATGACGGACACTGACGTACAGCGTATCGAGTTCACCCAGCGCCGCGCTTCAGCGGTACACACCAGTGGCCACGCGGGAACGGCCTGTTTCGACGTGCGCCACGAAGTGCTGCTGTGCGCGGGAGCCATCGAGTCGCCCAAGTTACTGCAGCTATCAGGCATCGGCCCGGCCGGGTTGTTGTCGGGGCTGGGCATCGCCGTGGTGCACAACGCGCCCGAGGTGGGACGCAACCTGCGTGAGCACGTGTACATGGCGATGCAGTACCGGGTCACTCGTGGCAGCTTCAACCACTGCTTTCACGGGTTGGGCCTGCTGGGGGCGGTGGCCCGGTACTTTCTGCGCAAGAAAGGCCCGATGACTCACGCGGCCCATGAGGCGGGCGGTTTTGTCAAAACGCTGCCGGAGCTGGAGCGCCCGGATGCGCAGATCGGCGTCAGTCTTTATTCCATGGACGGCGACGGCAACAAGGTCGAGATCGACAGGCAACCCGGCCTGACCATCGGCGGCTACTTCCTGCGCCCGCAAAGCCAGGGGCAGGTTTGTATTCAATCGGCTGACCCCAGCGCGCCCCCACGTATCGACGCCAACTACTTGAGCGCCGAGGTCGATCGTCGCTCGGCAATTGCCCTGTTCCGCTGGTGTCGCCGCCTGGCCGCACAGCCGGCGCTAAAACCGTACATCGTGAGTGAGCTGACACCGGGGGCGCACGTCGAAAGCGATGACCAGATCCTGGCGGCCTTTCGTCGCTTCGGCCAGACCGCTTTCCACGTCAGCGGCACCTGCCGCATGGGCGCCGACAGTGCTTCGGTGCTCGATCCCGAGCTACGTGTGCGCGGTGTCCAGGGCCTGCGGGTGGTCGACACCTCGGTGATGCCCTGCCTGGTATCGGGCAACACCAATGCACCGGCCATGGCCATCGCCATGCGCGCGGCAGAACTTATCACCGGCAAGCTATCAGGAGCGGTAACCGCATGAGCGTTCCCTTCACCCAACTGGACAAACTGTATATCGATGGCGACTGGGTTCGGGCGGACGGTCCGCCCGAAGCGGTGCTCAACCCCGCCACCGAGGCGGTGATCGGCTACGCCCCGGCCGGCGATCTGCACAGCGCCGAGGCGGCCATCGCCGCTGCGCGCACGGCCTTCGACCACGGCCCCTGGCCGTGGCTGAGCATGGCCGAGCGTGCGGGCTACCTGCGGCGGATGCACGCTGCGCTGGTGGCCAGGCGTGAACAGATCGCCGCGCTGATCATCGCCGAGGTCGGCTGCTCGCAGGGCGTGACCTATGCCATGCAAGTGGACATGCCGCTCGGCCATGTGCTCACGGCCATCGAGCAATCGCTGCACAGCGACAGCCTGCAGATTCCCGTGCAGGCCAATCCAGATCCCTTCAACCCGGGCGGGCCGATGATCCTGGGCAGCGGCACCGTGGAGCGTGAGCCGATCGGGGTGGTGGCGGGTATCACCGGCTATAACTTCCCGTTTCTGCTCAACCTGGCCAAAGTGTTCCCGGCGTTGCTGGCGGGTAACACCCTGGTGCTCAAACCCTCGCCTTTCACGCCGTACTCAGCGTTGCTGTTCGGGCAGATCGCCGAAGAGGTCGGGTTGCCCAAAGGCGTGCTCAATATTGTCACGGGGGCTACAGCGGTCGGCTGCCTGCTGAGCAGTGATCCGCGCGTGGACATGGTGTCATTCACCGGGTCTGAAGCGGTAGGCATCAGCATCATGAGCCAGGCCGCACCCACGCTCAAACGTGTGCACCTGGAACTGGGCGGCAAGTCGGCATTGATCGTGCGCGCAGATGCTGACATCCAGGCCGCCGCCCTGGGTGCGGTCGCCGGGCTTGCGGTGAACGCGGGACAGGGCTGCGCCTTGCTCACACGCTTCGTGGTTCACCACTCGGTGAGGGAGCCGTTCGTGCAGTGCGCCAAGGCCATTGCCGGGCAGTGGAAGGTCGGCGATCCGGCAGACCCCAGCGTGATGATGGGCCCGCTGATTCGCGAGGCACAGCGGGCCAGGGTCGAGCACTTCATCGCCAGCGGCAGGGACGCTGGCGCCACGCTGGTGTGCGGCGGCGGACGCCCGGCGCACCTGGCCCGCGGGTTCTTCAGTGAGCTCACCCTCTTCGACAATGTTCGCAACGACATGACCATCGCCCAGGAGGAAATCTTCGGGCCGGTCGGCGTGGTGATCGGGTTCGACAGTGATGATGAGGCGGTCGCCATCGCCAATGACTCGCGCTTCGGCCTGAACAGTGCGGTGGCCTCGGCGGACGCCGCCGTCGCCTACGACCTCGCCAGGCGCATCCGCGCCGGCAGTGTGTACCTCAACGGCGGCAGCGGCAGCTTGCCTTATGCACCGATTGGCGAGTTCAAACGCTCAGGTATCGGCCGCGAGTTCGGGCCCAACTGGCTGAAGGAGTTTACCCAGGAAAAATCGATCATCTATCCCATCGGCCGCTAGTACCAGCGCCTCGCCAAGGGCGTTTCAACAGAACGACTGACAATAAGAACAAAAGGTGGTTTGCATGAAAGGGACGAGAAAACAGGGCCGCTCGCGGTCCCTGGCGCTGCTGATATTGAGCGGCCTGTCGGTAGGCCAGACTGGCGCCGCACTGGCGATGGCCATCGACTTGCCCAACCCGGACTTTCGCCTGCGCTGGGACAACACGGTGCGCTACAACCTGGGCATGCGCATGGAGGGCCAGGACCGACGCATCATGAACACGCCCTCGTATGACGAGTCCGATGGCAAGTTCGACAAGGGCGACATCGTCACCAACCGCGTCGATGTACTCAGCGAAATCGACTTGTCCTACCGCAAGGACTGGGGGCTGCGCCTGAGCGCTGCCGGCTGGTACGACCAGGCGTACCATGACAGCACGGTGCGCAGCCATGTCGCCGGCTACCAGAGCAGTTACGACAACGATCGCTACAGCGCGGAGGTCAAGCGTTACGTCGAGGGCCCGTCGGGAGAAATGCTTGACGCCTTCGTGTGGAAGAACGTGCGCCTGGGTGATGCCACCGTCAACGTCAAGGTGGGCCGCCATACCAACTACTGGGGGGAGGGCCTGTTGTTTGGCGCCCATGCGGTGTCCTACTCGCAAGCGCCGCTCGATGGCGCCAAGGCCGTTACCAGCCCGGGCATCGAAACCAAGGAAGTGTTCCTGCCCATCGGGCAGATCTCCGCCAAGGCACAGGCCACCGACAACCTCACCCTGGCCGCGCAGTACTTCTACGAATGGGATTACACCCGCATGCCGTATGGCGGCACCTATTTTGGTCCGGCTGACCCGTTCTTCGAAGGCCCGGACCGGCTACCGGTTGCGCCGGGGTTTTCCCTCAACCGAGAGAAGTCCAGATACGGTCGTGACTCGGGCAACTGGGGCGTAATGGCCAAGTACGAGGTGGAGGCGATTCAGTCCACTGTCGGTGTCTACTACCGCCAGTTCGATGATTACCAGCCCTGGCTGGCGCCGGCGGTGTCCCTGGCCAGTGGCAGCTACCGTCTGGTTTACCCCCGCAACGTCAAGCTGATGGGCCTGAGCTTTTCCCGCGTGTTCGATTCGGTTTCGGTGGGCAGCGAGATTTCCTACCGCAAAGGCGGTGCCCTGAACGCAATAGGGGTGGACCCGACCGACAACGAAGGACCGCGTGGCGACAGCTTTCACTTTGTGGCCAACGCGGTGTACGGCGTGCCGCGCAACTTCATCGCCAACAACGCCACGCTGGTCGGGGAGTTCGCTTATAGCCACCTGCGCAAGGTGACCGGTCACGAAGACCTGTATCTGGGCGAAGGCAACGCCAACTGCGTAGACCCGCGCGTGGGCACGGCCGGCTCGGGGGACAAGCGTGAGGGTTGCTCCACCCGCAACTACGCGGCTTTCGCGCTCAACTACACCCCGCAGTACCTGTCGGTGTTCCCGTCCTGGGACATGACGGTGCCGCTCACCGTCAACTACGGCCTGTCGGGTAATGCCGCAACGGCCGGTGGCGGCAACGAAGGGGCACTGACCTGGTCGGTCGGCGTGCAGTTGACCTACGCCCAGCGCTATGAATTCGGCTTGCGCTACGCCGACAGCGACGCGCAGTCCAAGCACATTCCCGGTGACACCGTGGGCGGCAACGGCAGTGTCGGCGGCACGGACCGGGGCTGGTTGGCGTTCACCTTCAAAACCTCCATCTAAGAAAGCCAAGAAGCGGAGTACCTGTTGATGAAACTACAGATGGCACTGGCGGTAACGTTGCTGAGCGTTGCCACATGCAGCCTGGGCGCGGCACCGGCCGATCAGGTCGCCGAGATCGACAAGACGCTGACGCCTTTCGGCGCGATTATCGCGGGCAATGCCGAGGGCAGCATTCCGCCCTACACCGGTGGCCTGCGCCAGGCACCCCCGGGCTTTTCCCCGGATAGCGGCTTCTGGGCCGACCCGTTCCAGGATGAAAAACCGCTGCTGCGGATCAATTCGAAGAACATGGCGCAGTACGCCGACCGTCTGAGTGGCGGACAAAAGATGCTGTTGGGCAAATACCCGGACTACTACCTGGACATCTACCCCAGTCACCGTACCGCCGCCTACCCGCAGGCCATGCTCGATGCCACCGTGCGCAACGCCAGCACCTGCAACACTACCCAGGACAACCTGGCGGTGGACCCCGCGTGCCGCGGTGGCCTGCCGTTTCCGCTCCCGCAAAATGGCAACGAGGTGATCTGGAACCAGCAACTGCGCTACAAGGGCGCCGGCTATACCACGACGGCTTCGTCCAATAGCTGGGTGGTGGACTCCCAGGGCTCGGTGACCAAGACGGCCGAGTCTGCCACGCTGGAAGAGGCCCCTTACTATCAGGTCACGCAGGCCGACCGGGATCCGCAGTTGTATTACCGGGCCTGGGCGCTGGACAGCTACCCGGCGCGCAGTGCAGGGCAGTTGATTATTCTGGCCGATTACCTTGACCCGCAACGCCAGCCACGTCGTGCGTGGAGCTACACACCGGGCATGCGACGGATCAAGCTGGCGCCGGAGTTCGCCTACGACACCCCGGTACCCAACCAGGGCGGGGTCAACCTGTTCGACGAATTGCAGATGTTTTCCGGCAGCCAGGACCGCTTCGACTACAAGCTGGTCGGGCGCAAGGAAATGTACATCCCGTACAACGCCTACAGGTTCTACTTCAGTTGCGGCCAGCAGGAGCAATTTCTCAAACACCACGCCAACCCTGCGTGCGAACGCTGGGAACTGCACCGGGTGTGGGTGGTGGAGGCGACGCTGAAGCCGGGCAAACGTCACGTGTACAGCAAGCGCACCTATTACCTCGACGAAGACACGTTTGGAGCCGGGCTCTACGACGCGTGGGACCAGGGCGGCACGCTGTACCGGGCATTGTTCCTCAGTGCTGTGCAGCTGTACGACAAGAACCTGCCCTACACTGTGAAGAACGTCAGCTACGACTTCAACAAAGGCATGTGGTCGCTGTTGAACGATGGTCTGAAGGGCGGCTACCGGGTGCACGACACACCGTTATCCGAGCGTGACATGAAGCCCGAGTCCATTGTGGCCCAAGAGACCCAGCGCTGATTCAACCATGCGTCCAGACATTGGCGGCCTGCGAGGGCCGCTTTTTTTTGCCTTGCATACGGCAAAAATTAAATGAACACAAAATCAAAAAGTGTTTATATTTGTTGTGATATCCGAACCTGGCGAGCGGTCCAGTCGATGACCGTTCGGCCTGCTGGCTGATTACAACAAGGAGAAACGCCATGCTGATCGATGTACACGCCCACCTGCTCACCGAGGGCATGCTCAACCGTCACGAATTCTGGGGCCCGTTCATGAAGGTGCAGGGGTTGACCGTCGGTCATTTTTCCCTCGGTACCAAGCAACCGGCCAAGGCCGCCAGCGATGCCGAAGCGCAAGCCAACCTGCTGGCCCGCATGACTCACGCCAGTCGCCGCAAGCTGATGGCCGAGCGGGGCGTCGACAAGCTGGTGGTGTCCACGCCTTCGCATTGCTTCATGTATTGGGCTGGTGATTTCGCCAATGAATATGCGCGTGTCTGCAATGACGAGATGTCGGCATTCTGCCGTGCCGACCCCGACCATTTTGACTTCTGGTGCCATGCCAACCTGGCCGACCCGCACAACGCTGCCAGGGAAATCGAACGCGCGGTCACCCAACTGGGGGCCAAGGGCGTCTGTGTCGGCGGCGCCAACTTCAACGCTCTGCAGGCCTATGACGAGCAACTGTTCCCGGTATGGGAGAAGCTTGTGCAACTCGATGTGCCGATCATGGTGCATGGCTTCAACCAGTCGATTTACTGGGGCGAGAAACACACCGACGACAAGTTCGAAACCACCTCCATCGTGGGTGATTGCGTCGATGAAACGCTGTTCTTCTGGTACCTGATCTGCGGTGGCGCGCTGGATGTGTTTCCAACCCTGAAAACCTACATCACCCACGCCGGTGGCATGGCGATCTTCCAACTTGGGCGGCTCAGTGAGCTCAACCACGCAATGGCGCCTGATACGCGAAACCAGCGGCCACTGCTGGACTACCTGCAGAACTTCTACTTCGACCTCGATGTACACGCACCCGGCTTGCGGCGTGGCGTCGCCGAGGTAGTGGGGGCCGAACGCTTGCTGTATGGCACCAACTTTGGCGGGGCCTATGACCACGGGGATCTGACCGCCGGGCTGGGGCTGTCGGGTGAGGATCGCGAGCGGATTCGCAGCGGAAACGCCATCGAACTGCTCAAGCTCAAGGTGCCGGCCAGCGCTCATGCAGTGACGCCATGACCGGCAGCCTGCTCGCCATGAGCGCCGGGCGGCCCTACCCGCAACGCATTGGGCGGTTGCCGCGGCAACTCGGTGAAATCAGCGCGGCCTGGCTCACGCAACTGCTTCAGCCGTGCTACCCCGGTATCGAAGTGCTGGCGCTGGAGGTGGTGGAGGTCCGCAACGGGCACACCACGAAACTGCGCGCCCGTCTCGAGCTGAACGACGTTGGCCGGCAAGCGGGCATACCGTCGCATGTGTGCCTGAAGTCGAACTGGTCCGAGGGTTTCGAGAGCGGCGATATCTGTGAACTGGAGTCGCGCTTCTATCATCTGGCCCGTGTCTGGCCCGATGCGCCATTGCCAGCCACCTATTTCACTGACTGGGACGCCGATGGCGGTGGTCGCGGTGTGGTGGTGATGGAGGACCTGGGGCTGGCAGCCGGGCGATTCGGCCACAGCACCGATCACTTGGGCGTGGATGGTGTCGCCCGAGGTCTGGAGTCGCTGGCCACGCTGCATGCCGCGACCTGGGCCGACCCGCAGTTGCACCGCCAGGGCTGGTTGCCGGTGTCGATGGCCAACCCGGTCGACACTGATGGCCTGCTGCGCATGTACAACTACATCAAGGTCAATCTGCGCAAGGACGACTACCATCAGCGGCTGCCTCGCTGGATGTACGAGACCCCGGAACTGTTCAGCCATGCTTTCGACGAGCTGGCTGCCTTCGAGCGGGCGCAGACCTCACCCATCTGCCTGATTCATGGCGACTCGCATCAGGGCAACAGCTTCCTGCGCGAAGATGGACAGCGCATCTGGCTCGACTGGCAACTGGCGAGACGTGGTCGACCGTGGCGCGATGTGGCGTATTTCATGCTCGGCGCACTGACGATTGAGGAGCGTCGCGCCGATGCGCAGCGGCTGTTGCAGGTGTACCGCGAGAAGTTGATCAGCCTGGGCGCGATTGGCGTACTCGACCAGGACGCCGCTTGGGAACAACTGCGGCGTTGGCCGGTGTGGGGCATGCAGACGTGGATGTCGAACATGGATGACTGGGGCCAGGCAGGTCTGCCCATGGTAGAACGCTTCTTTGCCGCCGCCGAAGACTTCGACACTCTTCGCTTGCTGACGCACGGGCGCAAGCCGCGCCGTATCCCCGTGCTGGGCGAGGGTGCGCGTGCGCTGACGCAGGCCTATGCCCACTTGCTGGAGAAATGAGCATGACCATGCTACGCACGCTGCACTTGCCTGGCGTGGACAACTTTCGCAGCCTGGCGGGCATGTCCACCCCCTGCGGCCGACGTATCGCAGGCCATAGCCTGTTGCGCTCGGACCAGTTGCATCGGCTGACAGCCGCGAGCTGGCAGGTACTGCAGCGGCTGGGCCTGAAGGCGGTGTGTGACCTGCGCAGCGCGGGTGAGCGCGAGTGTTACCCGAGCGCTTTCCCGGGTGCGCGCCTGCGCCAGTTTCACTTGCCGATCGGTGGCGACCTGCGGGCGGATCCTGGCATCGCCGCGATGCTGGCCGAAAACCCGGCGGTGGAGGGCGCTCAAGGCATGATGCTGGAGGTGTACCGACGCTTGCCCGGTCTGCTGGCGGGGCATATGCCGCTGCTGTTCAGCCTGCTTGCCGGGCGCAAGGCATCGGTGCTGATCCACTGCACCGCCGGCAAGGACCGCACGGGCGTGGCCGTGGCGCTCGTACTGCATGCGCTCGGGGTCGAGCCGGCGCAGATCATGGCGGACTATCTGCGCTCGGCGCGGCGGTTGAGCCAGCTTGATGCACCGCGCCAGGAGGCCATGCACCTGGCGGTGAGCCGTATGGTGGGCCAGTCGGTCCACGAAGCGGCAATCGATGTGGTGCTGGATGCCCGGCCCGAATACCTGAATGCAGCGTATGCGGTAATAGAGGCCGAATACGGAGGGCTGGAGCGTTATCTGCTGCGCTTCAGCGGTCTGGATCGCGAGGGTCTGCGGGCGCTGCGTGAGCGCCTGCTTGTGGTTTAGGGCCGGGTGCTGACGGGCAGACGCGCGGGTTGCCATTGGGCCAGCGCGATCCCCAGCAGAATCAGACCGCCGCCTACCGCGTGGTACAGGTGCAATGTCTCCCCGAGCAGACCTATCGCCAGGACCGCAGTAAACAACGGCACCAGGTTCATCAGCACGGCGGTTTTTTCCGCGCCCAGGCGTTGCAGGCCGTGTATCCACAGGCCGGGTGCCAGCGCTGAAGCGAACAGCCCGGCAAACAGGACCAGTGGCAGGCTTTGCGCACTCAGGGTCATCGATGAGGCAAGCAGGAACGGCGGCACCAGCAGCAAGGTGCCGCAGAGTATCTGTACGTAGAGGCTTTCCCAGATGGGCAGGGGGATTTGCCAGCGCTTCACCAACACGCAATACAGGGCGTATGACAGTGATGCCAGCAGCATCAGGCCCTCACCCAGCCCCACTCCGTGTTGCCACAGCGACGACAAATCGCCCGCTGCCAGTAACCACGCCAGCCCGACGAATGAAATAGCGGCACCAACCAGCAGAGGCAGGGTCGGGCGGGTGTTCAGCAACGGGAACGCTACCAGTACCGTCAGCAAGGGCATGGTCGCCAGAATCAGTCCCATCGAGGTGGCGCTGACCGTATGTGCGGCAAAATAGGCCAGTGACTGGTACAGCGACATGCCAAGCAAGCCCAGCAGCCAGAGCCTGGGCAGGTGTGGCCGTATCGCCCGGCGGATTCTCCAGGCTCTGGGCAGCAGGACGGGCGACAACACCAGCAACGCGGTCAGCCAGCGATAGAAGGAAATGGCCGCGGGGTCGATCACCCCCACTGACAGCCGGTTGACCACCGTGCTGGCGGCCCAGATCAGCGTGGCTAGCACAGGCAACAGCACGTTCATCACGGGGCGCCTCAGTGGCTTTTGGTATTTCGAGCGGCCATGGCCACGGCAAAATCGCGCTTGAGGGTCGGGAAGTAGGCAATCTGTCCGCCCATGCCCCCGGCAATGTCGATCGACGCTGCGCTGATGAAGCTGGCGTATTCGCTGGAAAGGAACAGCACCATTCCCGCGACATCGTCCGGTTTGCCGTAGCGGCCGATCGGCACCACTTTCATGACCATGGCGTCGAACTCTTCCCGGCTGACGCCGGGCCCCATTTCCTTGTAGTGACGGTCCCACTGGCCGGTGTCGATCCAGCCCATGTTCAGGCTGTTGACGAGGATGTTGTCCTTGGCCAGCGACATGCCCAGCGACCGGGAAAGCGCAATGCATGACGCTCGGTTGATCACGGACGGGATGCCATCGGGGGTGGGGACGGTGCCGGCCAGGGCATTGATCTCGATGATTCGTCCCCAGCGCTGTTCACGCATGAATGGCACCACCGCCTGGACAAAGCGGAAATGCCCCATCTGCAGCACATTCGCGTGTTCAAGAATGGCCTCCGGCGTAAGGGTTTCGAGGTTGCCACCGCGTCCCTGGCCGGCGTTATTGACCAGAATGTCCACGCCACCCCATGCATGGACCACTTCGCCGACAAATTGTTGAACACCCTGAGTGTCCGTGACATCCACCGCCCGGGCCAGCACCTCCTGCGCGTTTTCCTGAAGTTGCGATGCCGCTTCACGGACGGCCTCGAGGCTGCGCGCGCAAATCGCCACGCGGGCGCCTTCCAGGGCGAAGGCACGGGCTATCGCAAGGCCTATGCCGCGTGAGGCGCCCGTGACAATGACACGTTTTCCGCTGAGGTCGATGTTCATGCAGGGCGAGCTCCTTGTAGTTTTTATGGGCTGAGCGCAGGTGCAGCGCAGGTGCTTTCTGTGGCTTGTTTACCGGAAAAAGACAGTCAGAGCAAAACATAATTGAACAGTAAGCTTTTTTGTGTGCAGTATTGGTCGTGAGTTTTTCCGTGCCTTTCGAGGCCAAGCGTAAGTAGCAGGCAAAAAAACGCTGATTATTCTGAATGGAGAATTGAAATCTTTATATGGAATTATTTTTTTTTCTCGGTTAATTTGCATCCAGGCCATGGGAGCGCTTCACCGGTAAACCTGCCGGCAAGACCACCCCAAGACGCTTAGGCAAGCGGCAAGGCAGCGGCGCTTCACAACGCCAGCAACCGTCACTTGACCTCACACAAACGACTGAAAATAAAAATAAAAGGTGGCGTATGAAAGACATGACCAAGTCTGGAAGGCATGTGTTTAGCCGCAGTGCAGTAGCGCTGGCAGTGCTCGGCGGGATGAGTGGAGCCCACGCTATTTCGTTTGACCTGAGCAACCCCGATTACCGCCTGCGTTGGGACAACACCGTGCGCTATAACCTGGGCATGCGTATGGAAGGGCAAGATCACCGGATCATGCGGACCCCGACCTCCGACGAGTCCGACAGCAAGTTCGACAAAGGCGATATCGTTACAAATCGGCTCGATGTGTTGAGCGAAGTGGACTTCTCCTACCTGAACGAGTGGGGCGCACGCCTCAGTGCTGCCGGCTGGTATGACCATGCTTACCGTGACACCAGTGTGCACAGCCAGGTGGGCGGCCAGACCAGCTACGAAAATGGCCACTACAGCGATCAGGTCAAGCGCTATGTCAGGGGGCCATCGGGTGAAATCCTCGATGCATTCGTGTGGAAGAACTTTCAACTGGGCGACACTCCGGTCAACGTGAAGATCGGCCGCCATACCAATTACTGGGGTGAGGGCCTGTTGTTCGGTGCCCACTCCGTTTCCTACTCCCAGGCGCCGAGCGACGGTGTAAAAGCCGCCACCAGCCCAGGTATCGAGACAAAAGAAGTATTTCTGCCCATTGGCCAGGTGTCGGCCAAGGCGCAGGTCACTGACCACCTGTCCATCGCTGGCCAGTATTTCTATGAGTGGGACTACACCCGCATTCCTTACGGCGGCACCTACTTCGGCGCCGCGGACTTCCTGTTCGAAGGGCCGGACCAGATGCCGGCCGGCGCAGGGGCACTCAAACGCAGCTCATCCAGATATGGCCGTGACAGCAATGCCAACTGGGGCGTGATGGCCAAGTACAACCTGGAGGCGATCGAATCGACCTTCGGCTTCTACTACCGCCAGTTCGATGACTACCAGCCGTGGCTCGCGCCGCAGGTCAAAGCCAATCTGGGCGAGTACCGCGTCGTTTACCCACGCGGGGTGAAGCTTGCCGGTGTCAGCTTTGCACGGGTGTTCGACTCTGTGGCCGTGGGTACTGAGTTGTCGTACCGCAAGAACGGCGCATTGAACGCCACCGGCGTCAGCACACTGGATGACGAAGGGCCGCGCGGCGACACCATCCATTTCATCGCAAACGCGGTGTACGGCATGCCGCGCAACTTCATCGCCAACAACGCGACCCTGGTCGGCGAGTTCGCCTACAGCCACCTGGTCAAGGTCACCGAGCATGACGAGCTGTTCAAATACAAGGGCAACAATGCTTGTACAGACGCTCGCACACCCGGCGTGGCCGGCTCCGGCGATGCGTCGGATGGCTGCTCGACGCGTGATTACTATGCGGTGGCGGTGAACTACACGCCGCAGTACCTGAGCATCTTCCCATCGTGGGACATGGACGTGCCGCTGACCGTCAACTACGGCGTCCACGGCAACGCTGCAACGGCCGGTGGCGGCAGTGAAGGCGCGATGTCCTGGTCGGCCGGTGTGAAGTTCACCTACCAGCAACAGTACGAATTCGGTCTGCGCTACGCCGATACCCGTGCCCAGCCCAAGAACCTGGCCAATGGCACCGTCGCTGGCAATGGTGGCGTCGGTAACACCGACCGTGGTTGGCTGGCATTCACATTCAAAACCTCCTTCTGAACAAATCCAATAAAAACGGAGACCGCCTGAATGAAACGACAATTAGCCTTGTCCCTCGCACTGTTCGGCATCGCTACCTGCAGCCTGGCTGCGGTCAGCCCTGAAGAGGCCGCGCAGCTTGGTACGACCCTGACCCCCTTCGGCGCGATCAAAGCGGGCAACGCAGAGGGCACCATCCCTGCCTATGACGGCGGCCTTCGCACTGCGCCGGCGGATTTCAAGCCCGACAGCGGGTTCTGGGCCGACCCGTTCCGCAACGAGAAGCCCCTGTTCCGCATCACTGCGCAAAACGTGGCGCAATACGCCGACAAACTCAGTGACGGGCAGAAGGAAATCCTCAAGAAGTACCCGGAGTACTACTTCGATATCTACCCGAGCCATCGCACCACTGCCTATCCCAAAGAGGTGCTGGAGGCCACGGTACGCAATGCGACCAGTTGCAACACCCAGAAAGATGGCCTGGCGGTTGACCCTGCCTGCCGGGGCGGGCTGCCGTTCCCGATTCCGAAGACCGGCAACGAGGTGATCTGGAACCAGCAATTGCGTTACAAGATCGGCCCCGGCTACTCCACCACCAGTTCATCCAACAGTTGGGTGATGGACGCCAATGGCCAGCGCACCAAGGCGGCCGAGCAGGCCACCTTCGAAGAGCAACCCTACTACCAGCCGACGCAGGCCGATCGTGATCCGATGATGTATGCGCGGGTGTATTCGCTGAACAACTATCCGGCGCGCCGTTCGGGTGAGGTCACCGTGCTCAACGACTACCTGGACCCCGCGACCAAGGCTCGCCGGGCCTTCAGCTACTCGCCCGGCCAGCGTCGCGTGAAGCTTGCGCCCGAGTTCTCCTTCGACACCCCGGTGGCCAGCCAGGGCGGGGTGACGCTGTTCGACGAACTGCAAATGTTCTCGGGTAGCCAGGACCGCTTCGACTACAAGCTGGTGGGCCGCAAGGAGATGTACATCCCCTACAACGCCTACAAGTTCTACTTCGAGTGCAAGCAGGACGACCAATTTCTCAAGCACCACGCCAACCCCGCGTGCGAGCGTTGGGAACTGCACCGCGTATGGGTAGTGGAGGCGACGCTCAAGCCGGGCAAGCGCCATGTCTACAGCAAGCGCACCTACTACCTGGATGAGGACACCTTCGGTATCGGCCTGTATGACGCCTGGGACCAGAGCGGCGCCTTGTATCGCGCCATCTTCCTCAGCGGTGTGCAGCTATACGACAAGGACCTGCCGTACAACGTGAAGAACGTTGTGTACGACTTCAACAAAGGCATGTGGGCGCTGCTCAACGACGGTTTGAAGGGGGGCTACAAGTTCTCCGACACGCCACGTACCGAACGGGACATGAACCCCGAGGCCATCGTCGCGCGTGAGACCCAACGCTGAGTCTGGTGTGCTGGCAGTAACCTGCGCGCCCTGCAAAGCGGCACGCAGTTGAGAAGGTTGTGCCTGATGCCTGGCAGCGTGCGGTGTGCTGTCGGGTAGCAGGGCGACTCTGGCGTGGTGAGGATAAAAACAATGATTAGCCAAGGCCTTGCAAGACCCCAACCGTGGCGCACGTGTGTGTTGAGCGTGGCGCTGATCCCCTTGTGGCTGGCGATGGCGGGTGCAACCCAGGCGGCGACCGCCGCCAGCGATCCGCTTGACGTGCCGGCGCAGACGCTCGGGCAGCCGCTAGCCGCGCCGTTGATCAGCGTGGTACGTGCCGGCAACACGCTGGTCGGTGTCGGCCTGCACGGCTTGATTCAACGCTCCAGTGACAATGGCAGCAGTTGGCAGCAGGTCCACAGTCCGGTTTCCAGCGACTTCGTCCAGGTGCGTTTCAGTGATGCGCGCAACGGCTGGATCGTCGGCCACGACTCCGTGGTGCTGCATAGCAGCGATGGCGGCGCCACCTGGGCCGTGCAGATGGACGGACGCAAGCTGCTGAGCCTGCTCGGCAGTGTCTACGGCCAGCGCGCCGAACAAGGCGACCCCGAGGCTGGTGACCTGGTGCAGGAGGTCAAACGTGCCGCGGGCAGTTCCGCGACTCCCAATGTGCTACCCGCGCCTTTGCTGGACGTACTGTTCGACGCCAGCGGCCGAGGCTTCGCTGTGGGCGCCTTCGGCATGATCCTGCACAGCGAGGACGCTGGCGGCACCTGGCAACCCTGGCTCGAGCGGGCTGACAACCCCCGCCGCATGCACCTGTACGGGCTGGCGGAGCGCAATGGCACGTTCTATATCAGCGGCGAACAGGGCGTACTGCTGCGCCTTGAGCCTGGTCAGCAGCGCTTTGAAAAAATCGAGACGCCCTACACCGGCACTTATTTCGGCGTCGCCGCCTTCGAGCAGTTACTGCTGGCCTATGGGCTGCGCGGCAATCTGTTCGCCAGCGTCGACGCCGGCCAGCACTGGCAACGGCTTGAAACCGGCATCGAAACCAGCCTGGTCAGTGTCGTGGAGCAAGGTACGGCGCTGGTGGTGGTGAGCCAGGGCGGGCAATTGGTCAGTGTGGATCGCCGCACTCTGGACGTCACCCCACTGGCACAGGCGCGCGTGGGCGAGGTGTATGCCGCCAGCGCGACAGAGCAGGACGGGCGGCTGGTGGTGGCGCGCTTTGCTGGCGCCAAGGTCATCGATATCGCCCGGGCTAACTGACGCCGTCGGCACGATTCCCCAACGAGAAAGAAAACATGGTCGAGCAAAAATTCAACAGCGGGATGCCAGTGATTGCCCATCTGGAGGACTTCGATAAAAACTCCGGCGGCTGGTTTGAGCGGGTGATCTTCCGTAACCGCATGTTGGTCATCGTTGCCTGCCTGCTCGCTACCGTGGTGCTGGGCTTCTTTGCGGCACAGCTTCAGGTGAACGCCAGCTTTGAAAAGATGATTCCCAGCTCCAGTCCCTATATCAAGAATTACCTGGCCTACAAAAACCAGTTGCCGGGGCTGGGCAACAGTGTCCGGGTGGTGGTCGAGAACAAGACCGGCGATATCTATGACGCCGAGTACCTGCTGGCCCTGCAGAAGGTCAATGACACGCTGTACCTGATTCCGGGCGTTGACCGCTCATGGATGAAGTCGCTGTGGATGCCCATCGTGCGCTGGAAGGAAGTCACCGAAGAGGGCATCGATGGCGGGGCAGTGATGCCATCGGACTACGACGGTAGCGAGCAGGCGATCCAGGCCTTGCGCCGCAACATCATGCGCGCTGGCATCACCGGTAGCCTGGTGGCCAACGACAGCAAGTCGAGCATGATCGTGGCACCGCTGCTCGACACCAACCCGCAAACCGGCAAGCCGCTGGACTATGGCGATTTCTCCAGGCAGCTTGAAGACAAGATCCGCTCGCTCGAAAGCGACAAGGTCGGCATCCACATCGTTGGTTTCAGCAAGTTGGTAGGCGACCTGATCGACGGCCTGTATTCGGTCATGCTGTTCTTTGGCGCCTCAGTGATGATCGCCGGCCTGTTCGTCTACTTCTATACCCGTTGCCTGCGTAGCACCTTGCTGCTGGTGAGCGTGGCGGTGGCCGGCGTGGTCTGGCTGCTGGGGCTGATGCAATTGCTGGGCTACGACCTGGACCCGTACTCGATCCTGGTGCCGTTCCTGATCTTCGCTATCGGCATCTCCCATGGCACCCAGAAGATGAACGGCATCCTCCAGGACATTGGCCGCGGCACCCACAAGTACGTAGCGGCGCGCTACACGTTCCGCCGCCTGTTTCTCACCGGGCTGACGGCGCTGCTGACCAACATCGTCGGCTTTGCCGTGTTGGTCATCATCGACATCCCGGTGATCCGCGACCTCGCCCTGACCACCAGCATCGGCGTGGCGGTGCTGATCTTCACCAAGTTGCTGTTGATTCCGGTGGCGCTGTCTTACCTGGGCGTGAGCGCCAAGGCCGCGCGCATCGCGATTGCCAAGGACCAGGCCGGTGAGGCCGGGCGAGGCTTTCTCGGGCGGGTCTGGCACGGCCTGGACCGTTTCACCGAGCGCCCGATGGCGACTGCGGTGATTGCCTTGTCAGTGCTGGTGACCGTGCTGGGCAGCGCGGTGATGATGCACCTGAAGGTAGGCGATCTCGACCCCGGTGCGCCCGAGCTGCGCCCGGACTCGAGATACAACCGCGACAATGCCTTCATCACCCGCCATTACGGCCTGTCCAGTGACCAGTTCGTGGTCATCATGAAAACCGACGAAGACAGTTGCCGGCTTTATCCGGCCCTGCAAAGCATGGACAAGCTGGCCTGGCGTCTGAACCAGACCCCCGGTGTGCAAACCACCCAGTCACTGGCCGAAACCGTGCGCATGATCAGCTCGGGCATGGCCGAGGGCAGCCCGAAATGGCTCAGCATCAGCCGCGACCAGGCCATCACCAACTCGGCGGTGGACGCGGCAATGATCTCGGCGCCCGGCATCACCAACCAGCAGTGCTCGGTGACGCCGATGATCGCCTACCTCGCGGATCACAAGGCAGACACCCTGAGCCGAGTGCTGAAGGTGTCGGAAGCGTTCGCCAGGGAGAACAACACTGTACCCGGCGCTGAACACCCGGTTGAGTTCCTGTTGGCGGCAGGCAACGCCGGCATCGAGGCCGCGACCAACATCGAGGTCGAGAAAGGCATCATCACCATGTACCTGGCGGTGTACGGCGCGACGGCGCTGCTGTGCCTGCTGACGTTCCGTAGCTGGCGGGCGACGGTCGTGGCGCTTATCCCACTGCTGATGACCACGATTATCTGCAAGGCACTGATGGTGTGGCTGGGCATCGGCCTGAAGGTGGCGACGCTACCGGTCATTGCGGTCGGTGTCGGCGTCGGCGTCGATTACGCGCTGTACCTGCTCAGCGTGCAGTTGGCGGTGCAGGAGCGCGGGGCCAGCCTGGCGGTCGCCTACCGTCGCTCGCTTGACTTCACCGGTCGCGTGGTCGCGCTGGTCGGCCTGACCATGGCGGCCGGGGTGATCACCTGGGCCTGGTCGCCGATCAAATTCCAGGCCGACATGGGCATCCTGCTGACCTTCATGTTCCTGTGGAACATGCTCGGGGCGCTGGTGCTGATCCCGGCCCTTTCGCATTACCTGCTCAACCCCAAACGCAACGCCAAGGCCGGGGCCACCCTCGACCTCGACGACGCGCGCTCGCGGCAACGCCCCGACAAGCCAACGAGCGCGGCCAAACGACATGCATTGCCCGGGTCCGCCGTGCGCGGCGTGCCCGCTGACTGAAAAGGCCGGATACAGGCCTCGCCAACCCTTTCGAGGAGAGAGACATGTTCGAATTATTGATGAGTGCCGACATGATGGTTCCGGACCCGGACGCCATGACGGAAATGCTGGTCGACAAGCTCGGTATCTACAAGCACGAACGCTGGCGCCAGGCGTTCGACAATCACCCGTACATTGCGCACTTCCTGCGTGTACACAAGTCCCTGGCCGTGTCGCCCACGCGCATCGAGCCGCAGTGGCACCTGGATCGCCCCAACCCTGGGGACCCGCTGTTCCATGACTTCCTGGAGAGCTTGAAAGACTTCCAGGGCCACCACCGCCCGATGCTCACCCACTCCATCGTGCTCGCCCTGCATGGCGACAAGTTCGACGCGTTGGTGGACAAGCTGATGCGCCGTCGCCTGCCGTTTCGCATGGCGCAGCGCACCCCGGAAATGCCCTTCGATCGGCTGTGGCTGGGTGCGACCCCCGAGAAGCCCTATTACCAGCCGTCGGTGGACGGTGGCCTGTGCATCGAGATCATGCCGACCGAGCCGTTGCAGATGCCGTCCGAAACCTACCAGTTGCCGCCGGTCCAGCCACGCGACCTCAAGCCCGGCGACATGGTGCGTGTGACCGCACGCGGCTTCCTGGTGCGCGACCTGGATGAAACCCTGCGCAAGGTTTCCACCAACCTGGACTGGGAGCCGAGCGGGCCGGTGGAGCATATCCGTGGCGAAGGCTACCGCCGCGCACGCATGGGTTTCAGTGTGCCCAACAGCGCCACCCTGGATGTGCTGGAGGCCACCTACTGGAACACCGACGCCGGCCACTACGTCAACAACTGGGGACCTGGCCCTTATTACATCCGTATCGGCGTCAACGACCTTGCCGCCAAGGCCGACGACCTGCGTGCCCGTGGCACCCGCTTCGAGTGGATCGAGTCGTCCGAGGCGGTGGGCGGCCGTGCGTTGATCAAAGTCGACCCGCGGGAACTCAACGGTCAGGTGTTCGAGTTCGAGGAGTGCCCTGCATGACCATAACGCCGAGCGAGCAGGTGATCAACGAGGCCGTACGCGTCGAGTGCGACGCCCGGGTCGGTTGGGTGGTGCTGACACGGCCAAACCAGATCAACGCTATCAATGACGCGATTCGCCTGGGTGTGCCACAGGCATTGGCATTGCTGGAGCAAGACCCCGAGATTCGCGTGATCGTGATCCGTGGTGAAGGTGAGCGGGGTTTCTGCGCCGGTGCCGATATCAAGGAACGCCGCGGCCCCGAATCCAGCCTGCAAGTACGCCAGCGCATGGAAAAGGTGCGCTGGATCGAAGCCCTGGATGGCGTTGCCAAGCCCGTGATCGCGGCCATCCATGGTTACTGCATGGGCGGTGGGTTGGAACTGGCGCTGGCCTGTGACATTCGTTTTGCGGCGCCCAATGCGGTTTTCGCGCTACCGGAAACCGGCCTGGGGCTGATTCCCGGTGGCGGCGGCACGCAACGGTTGTCTCGCGTGGTCGCGCCGGGCCAGGCGCTGGATATGCTGCTCTCCGGCGACCGCATGAATGCAGAGCAGGCGCAGCGTATCGGTCTGGTCAGCCGGGTGGCCACTGACACCCTCAGCTTGCTGGAGGAGGTGACCGCCTTTGCCCGGCGCATCGCTGGCAAGCCGCCCACCGCATCGGCTTTCGTCAAGCAGGCGGCCCGCGCGGCGCTGGAGCTGGACCTCAAGAGTGGCCTGAACCTGGAGCTCGACCTGTTTGCGTTGCTGGCGCCTACCCACGACGCACGAGAGGCCGCCCAGGCCTTCAGTGAACGACGTGAGCCGCGTTTCACGGGCGAGTGAAGAGCCCTTTACAACAACAAGGAAATCAACATGAGTACAGGCAAGCTGGCAGGGCGGGTGGCCATTATCACGGGCGCCGGTGGCGGGTTGGGGGCAGAGTGCGCCCGTGTGCTGGCCTCCCACGGTGCGAGCATCGCAGTGGTCGATATCAATCTCGACGGGGCCATGGCCGTCGCTGAATCACTGCTCGGCGAGGGGCATCAGGCGCTGGCGATTCGTACCGATGTTTCGTCGGAGGGCGAAGTCCAGGCGATGGTTGCCCAGGTGAAGCAGCGGTTTGGCCGTATCGACGTACTGCACAACAACGCGGCGATTCTCAATGCAGAGCAGCGCCAGTTGGATCGCGACTTCGTCAACCTCGACATGGCGGCCTGGGATCGTGCCATCGCCGTCAACCTGCGCGGCGCGGTGCTGTGCACCAAGCACGTGATTCCGGCCATGCTGGAGCTGGGCAAGGGCTCGATCATTTTCGCGACCTCCGGGCTTGGTATGCAGGGCGACATGTCCCTGACCGGTTACGCCACCTCCAAGGCCGGCCTGATGATGCTGCCGCGCATGGTGGCCTCGCAGTACGGTAAGCAGGGGATTCGCGGCAACGCCGTACAGATCGGCCTGGCGCCCTCCGAGCACGCCATGCCGCCAGCGCTGCTGGATATTCTGCGGGACAACCACTGCACTGCCGAACTCGGCACTCCGCGCCAGATTGCCGATGTGGTGGCGTTCCTGGCCAGCGATGAATCGTCCTTCGTCACCGGCAGCACCCTGGTGGCCGATGGTGGCTTCAGTACCCACACCCCCTCATTGGTGGCCATGCGTTCGCTGTTTGCGCAAATGGGCCGCACTGGCATGTAACGCGGCTGGCGACGTGTGCCTGCGTCGCCCCGGCTGACCTTCGACATGGAAGCATGTGATGAACCAGAAGCAACCCGCAGTAAACACTGATTTTGATGTGATCGTGGTTGGCGGCGGTACCAATGGCCTGTCTGCTGGCTGCTACCTGGGCATGGAGGGCAAGAAGGTGCTGGTGCTCGAGGCCCTGGACAAGGTGGGGGGCATGGCCTCCTCGGGCTACCTGATACCCGAAGCGCCGCAGCATCTGGTGCACCCTTGCGCACTGGACATGATGTCGATGCGCGTGCACGCCCACGTGCCGGCGGAGCTTGGCCTGGAGCAATATGGCTTCAAGTCGGTGGAGCTGGCGCCAGGTTATGTGTACCTGCACCCGGACGGCCAGTCGTTGATCTTCTGGCGCGACCGCGAGCGCACCGCCGACGAGATTCGCCGTTTCAGCGCGCGGGACGCCGATGCATTTCTCGAATTCATGAAGGTCATCGACCTGTTCCTGGACATTGCGCTGCCGATGATGCGGGTCGATCCGGCCAAGGCCAACCTGGGGGTAAAACTCCGGATGGTGGGCACGGCGATCAAGCATAAGGCCCTCAAGCCCGAACTGATGGCGCTGATGACCGGCTCGGCATTGCAGGCGGCGCGCGAGCGTTTCGAGCACCCGATCACCCGTTCGGCGATGTGCGCGCTGACTGGCCTCGCGGGCGACATCACCGCCGACGGCGGGGGGATCTACTACGCACTGCTTGGGTTCCTCCACCGGTTCGGCGTTGGGCGGGTGATGGGCGGCATGCAGCAGTTGAGCAATGCCATGCAGGCCCGCCTAGAAGCGTTGGGCGGCCAGGTGCTGGTGTCGGCCAGCGTCAGTGAAATCGTGGCCAGTGATGGCCAGGTAAAAGGCGTGAAACTGGCCGACGGCCGCACGTTCTCCGCCCGCGCCGTGATTGCCGGCTGCCACCCCAGGCCGGCGCTGGAGATGGTCACTTCTGGCCAGATCCCCAAGCACTTGCTGACGCGTATCGCCATGGCCCCGGCCAATGCCAAGGGCTCGGGCCCATTGAAAGTGGATGTCGCGCTGCGTGGGCAGATTTCGCTGCCGCGGTTCGAGGCGATGCGCGGCGACGGTGTCGATTTGCGCAATACGTGCCTGATGATCGGCACTGAAGAGGCCGTGCTGGAAAACTTTGCCGCCTGCGCGCGTGGCGAGGTGCCCACGTTGCCGTATATCACCGTCGCCGTACCGAGTGCCGCCGACCCTTCACAGGCACCTGCTGGCCAGGACGTGCTGTACATCTATCCGCCGGTGATGCCGGTCAACCCGAACCAAGGCTGGGATGCGCTGCGTGAGCAGGTGGCCGATCAGGTGATCGAGCAACTCTTCGCCTATGTCGATGGCATTGAGGGGCAGATCATCGGCCGCCGCATCGAAGCCGCGCCTGACTTTACCGCGCGCCTGAATACGGTGAACGGTTGCGTGGTGCACATCGACACCACGTCGATGCGCTCCAGCACCATGCGCCCGGCGCATGGTCTGGGCGGCGACACGCTACCGGTGGCAGGGCTGTACCTCGGCAGCGCGGGTATTCATCCCGGCGGCGGGGTCAATGGCATGGCTGGTCGGTTGGCGGCCAGGCGGGTGAGTCGCTACCTGCAGAAAACACGTCGCTGAAACGCAACCTGCCCGCAGGGGCCGCAGGAAGGTGAAGCCGGCCGCCGTCAAACGCTGCCGGTTTTGTTTTCTGCGCCCAATGAAAGGCTTGCAATGACGAAGTCGGCCGAGTACTGGCGCCAGGTGATCATGCCTTCGGCGGAGTCGGTATCGAGGCCAGCGAGCGTCGACATCGAATAGCGGTTGGTGAACCAGCCCGTGGTCACCAGCGAGGCACAGGCCAGCAGCAGGCGCGGGTTGATGTCTGCGCGAAAATCCCCGCTGGCGGCGCCCCTGCGCAGGATGACGTCAAGCTTTGCAATCAGCGCCGGCGCCATTTCCTGGAAATGGTTACGAGGTGTTTCGTGGGCGTCGTGATAGCGGATGCCTTCAAGTGCGAGGCTGCCCAGGAAGGGATCGAGCCGGTACTGGTCGAAGAAGTGGTTGAGCACGGCACGCAACGCCGCAGGTGGTGGCAGTTGCTCGACTTCCAGGTTCACCAACTCGGACATGATGTGGCTGGACGACTCGTCCAGCACCGCCACGAACAGGCCTTCCTTGGAGCCGTAATAGTGGTAGACGAGCTGTTTGGTGACACCGGCCTCCCTGGCGATTTCTTCCACGCGTGCCCCGGCCAGGCCTTTTTTCGCGAACTCCACACGTGCAGCCGCGAGCAGGCGTTTCATCGTGCTGCGTTTACCTTGCTCGGCCCCGTCTGCTGCTTTGACTACCACCCTGGACTCCTTGTTATTCACACCTTGAAGCATTTAGCCGGCTGCCTTCGTTTGACCCCGAGTCAAACGAATCGGGGTACCCGCCAAAAGACATGCGCATACCATAGGTTGGCAGGCGAGACATCCTACGTAAAGCGCGGAAATACCGGCGCGCGGGCAAGAATAAAAACAACACTGGAGATCCTGATGAGTAAGGAAAGTGCAGCACTGGACCTGGCAACTGCCTACAACGCCGTGTCGGAAATGTATCGCGGCACCGATCTGGACATACATGCGGTGTGCCGTGAGCAACGGCTGAAATCCCCCATTTACGAGGGCGATTTCATCACTCAGTTCGGGGTGCCGACCAATGCTGGCACTCAGCAGGGCACACGCCCAACCTATGCGTTGTTCAAGTACCAGGATGTGATGACGGTGCTTCGCGACGGCGCTACCTACACCAGCGGGTTTATCGCTGAAGGCCTGGGCGCGTTCTTCGACGGCCTGATCATCCTGGCCATGGACGGTGACGAGCACCGTAAAGTGCGCGCCCTGCTGCAACCGGCGTTCATGCCTGAAACCGTCAACAAGTGGCGCCCACAGATCGACCAGGTGATCCGCGAGGAGTATATCCTCCCAATGTTGCCAGCGAAAAAGGCCGATCTGATGAAGTTCGGTCTCGAATTGCCGATTCGCGTCATGTACGCGCTGATGGGGTTCCCTTCCGATGACCCGTCCAAATACAAGCAGTACGCAGCCTGGGCGTTGGCCATCGTGGGGGGCAATCAGATTGACCCGGACAAGATGGTCGAGGCGCGCCGCCAGGCCGGGATCGCGGTCAAGGGGTTGTACGACGCGCTGGCTGAAGTGGTGGTGCAGCGCCGGCAAGAGGGCAGCCAGGGCGATGACGTCGTGGGCCGCCTGCTGCGCGCCGAGTACGAGGGGCGCACGCTGAACGACCATGAGGTCATCACCTTCACCCGGTCGTTGCTGCCGGCGGCCGGCGAAACCACCACGCGCATGTTCGGTTCGGTAATGACCTTGCTGCTGACCACGCCAGGTCTGCTGGAACGGGTCAAGGCTGACCGCAGCCTGATCGCCAGACTGATGGACGAAACCACACGTTTCGAGCCGGTGGCGACATTCAAGGTTCGCGAAACGGCCAAGGAAGTCGAGTTCCATGGCGTGAAGATCCCCAAGGGGTCGTTCGTGCAGTGCATGGTGGTATCGGCCAACCGCGACGAAGACGCCTTCGAAAACCCGGATGTGTTCGACATCGATCGCAAGCCCAAGCCTTCCTTCGGTTTCGGCTTTGGCCCGCACATGTGCATCGGCCAGTTTGTTGCCAAGGTCGAGATCAGTTGCGCGGTCAACGCCATCCTCGACCTGTTCCCCAACCTGCGCCTGGATCCGAGCCAACCGCTGCCGGTGATCAGCGGTGCGCAACTGCGCGGCGTATCCCGGTTGCCGGTGATCTGGGACTGATCCAGCGCCAAAAACAGCATTCAGCTTCACGGCCTTACAAAAACAACAGAGGGCATCATGAGAACGTTCAAGACCATTCCAGAGCGTGGCGATTTCGGCTTCCAGCAATTGGTGGGCCCGCACAAGGTAAGCGGCGCCTCGATGTCGGCCGAGCGTGGCTTTTTCGGCCTGCACCTGAGCAAGAGTTCGCCCTTCGGCTCGGTGCGCGATGAGCAAGGCAACATCTATTCCTTCGTTCGCTCGCTGATGGCCCCTAACGGCACGCCGAACCCGACCAAGTTCTTCTACCTGAACAACCATGTCGACAAGGTCAACCTGCGCATGGACCACGAGAAAATGGCCAGGCAGGCGCTGACACCCATGCCCGTGCACAGCCTCGACGGTGATACCGCGCGTTGGGCCAGCCAGCCGGGGGAGCCGGGTAATGCCTGGGAAATCACCGCCAGCAGCGAACGCCTGACCTGGAAGGAGGACGGCCTGTTCGATATCGAGGGACGCCTGCTCGGGCCGGGTTTGCAGTGGTACTTGCCGGGTGTGGAGTGGGGCACGTTCTATGTTTCGCAATTGTGGGACGTGGCGGGCGTGTGCGAGGGCCGGCCCGTCAAGGGTGCCCTGGCGCTGGACCAGTTCTACATGGCCGAAGGCGGCGCCATCCACTTCAAGAAAGACCTGGTGGTGAACAACAACAAGCATGTCATCTGGTGGTCGTTCGTCACCGTGTACAAGGACGGCACTTGGGATACCGGTTCGTTCATGGTCGGCCACGACCACCTCGGTTATGCCTTCTTCAACAATGAAAAGGGCGAAGTACGGGTCACTACCGACATCGAAGGCCAGACCGAGCACAAGGACGGCAGCTATTTCCTGAAGTCCGCCCGCATCGTGCTGGAAGGCAAGGAAGAGTGGGAGTTCCTGCCGGACGAGCGGGGCGAGATGATCGACTTTGTCGGCGGCTTCCCGATCACCGCCCAGCAGGAAGGGCGCTGGCGTCGGGTGGGCGATACCCGCGAGCCATCGCACTGGCTCGGCTGGGGCGAATCGGACCGGCGCAACGGTTCGGCGCGTAATGTGCCGGGCAAGGATCTGTAAGGCTGCACCGTGCGCCTGCCCCAGCGGGCAGGCGCATGCCTCAGAGCAAAATCCTCTACCAATAACAACAATGGGAAACCGCGATGAAGTTTCGCGACAAAGTGGTACTGGTAACCGGTGCGGGCCGTGGCATGGGCCGGGCGATCGCCCTGGCTTATGCGCGCGAAGGGGCGCGGGTGGTGGTCTCGGCACGGACGGCGCGCTACGGTGAAGACACCGTCGAGCAGATTCGTGCACTGGGTGCCGAAGCCAGCCTGGTGGGTGGCGACATCGCCGACCGCGAGGCGATCAGGTCGATGGTCGAGGGCGGTGTAGCCCAGTTCGGCGGCCTGGACATCGTGGTGCACTGCGCCGCCGATACTCGCCACGGGCTGATCGCCGAGATGCCGGATGACGCGTTCGATCACATCGTGCGCAGCAATATCCAGTCGCTGTTCTGGTTGGCCAAGGACAGCGCGCCCTACCTGTCCAAGGCGCCCGACAAGGGGCGGCTGATTTTCATCTCCTCAGGTGAGGCCAACCGCAAATACACCCCGCGGCTGATCGCCTACGGCTCCAGCAAAGCCTTCATGAATGCCTTCGCCCGCGGGCTGGCGGTGGAATTCGGCGCCATGAACATTCTGGTCAACGTGGTCGAGCCCGGCCTTATCGGCACTGACCACATGCTGGAAACCCTGGGGCAGGAACTGCCGCACAAGCTCGCGGCGCACTTCCCGGTCGGGCGTCTGGGCGAATCTGCCGACATTGCCAATGCGGTGCTCTTCCTGACGTCCAACGAGGCGTCCTACATCACTGGCACCTCATTGCTGGTGGACGGTGGCGCCACCATGGTCGCGCTGCCCAAGGTCGAAGAAATCCTCAAAGGCCAGTAACCAGCCGCGTCTGCTCCGGGAGTAAAAGCGTATGACTACACCGACTCGCAATCGCCAGTCCGCTGGCAATGATTTTTCTGAATTCAAGCGCGGCTGGCGCGTGGTCCTGCTGGGATTGTTCGGCATCTGCACCAGCATCACCGCCGCCTTGCTCTATGCGTTCGGCACCCTGGTGATTCCGCTGGAACAGGCCTTCGGCTGGAGCCGTGGTGACTTGCAAGCCTCGATTTCCTTTCTGTTCGCCGGCGTGGCGATCTCCACCCAGGTGGTCGGCTGGCTGTATCGGCGCTACGGCCTGCGCCGGGTGGCCATCGTCTCGATCATGCTGCAGGTCGTCGGTTACTTCGCCATCACCCAGATCCAGGGCTCGATCTCCTGGTTGTACCTGGCGTTCTTCTGTATGCCGATCGTGTGCGCCGGCACCATCGCGATCACCTGGACGCAACTGGTCAACCTGTGGTTCGAGCGTAATCGGGGGCTGGCCCTGGCCGTGATCCTGTGCGGCACCGGGCTGATGGCGCTGATCTTGCCACCCGTGTTGTCGCGGTTGATTGCCGCCTATGGCTGGCAAGCCGGGTTCATCGCCCTGGGGGCGATGCCGCTGCTGTTCACGCTGCCCCTGTCGTTGATGTGGTTACGTATGCCGGCCGGGGCCGGTAAGACCGACCCGTCAACGCCGCGAACGGAGCCGTCGTTGTCAGGCATGAGCTTCCGGCAGGCGCTGCGCTCGGGCAAGTACTGGGGCTTCAATGTCGCGTTGATCCTGTCAGTGTCGTTGACCGTGGGCATGGTCACCAACATCGTGCCGATGCTGCAAAGCAAGGGGCTGAGCGCGCAGCAAGCCAGTCAGATCTTCAGTACGTTCGGCATTTCGATCATTGGCGGCCGTTTGCTGGTGGGGTACTTGCTGGACCGTTACTCGCCGTCGCTGGTGGCGGCGGTGAGTCTTGTACTGCCTGCGCTGGGGTGTGTGATCTTCTTTTTTGGCGGTTCGCAGCACGTCCCGCTGCTGGTGCTGGCTACCTTGTGCATCGGTGCCAGTGCCGGCGCCGAATTCGACCTGGCGGCGTTTCTGATGGCGCGTTATTTCGGCCTGAAGGATTACGCGCGCATCTTTGGCTTGCACCTGTGCCTGATCACCATCGTGTCCGGGTTGGTGCCGATGCTGTTCGGCCATCTGTTCGATGTGTACGGCAGCTATTCCGCGGTGCTGGTGAGTTGCTTTTTCTGCGCCATCATCGGCCCGACCATTCTGCTGTGGCTCAGGATGGAGCCGGCCTTTCAAGCACTGCAGCGTCAGTTGAAACAACAACCCGCCTGAGGACGACTCTTACATGACGATGGAAAAACACGTGATCGAAGACTTTCTGCATGGCCAGATCGATTGTTGGAATCGGGGCGACAAGGAGGGGTTTTTTGCCCACTACCGCAGCGTGTCGCCCAATGGCTTGAGCATCGAGTATGTCGGCAAGCCGCAGCATGACGCCTGGCAAGTGCTGGAGGGGATGTGGGCGCAACAGCAGCCCAAGATCAGGGTCGAGGTGCGTCAATGCATCATCAATGGCAATGAAGCGGCCTGCCACCACCTGAACGCCTTTCGCGAGCAGGACGGTGGCATAGAGACGATCGAGTTGTATCGGTTCGAAGAGGGGAGGTTGTTCGTGCGTTATTTCATTAACCTTTAGTGCCATCGGTAGAGCAGGAGAGCTCGCGCCAGTCTTCTATCTGCGCGAGCATTCCGGTGAGCTTTGCGCTGACCTGCCGGTAGGCGTCGGAACCGGCCAGGTAGCGCATTGGCGGCTCGCTGGTGTTGGCCAGGCGTACCAGTGCCTCGCCGAGTTTTGCCGGGTTGCCGGCCTGCTGATGGTTGCCGGCGGCTGACGCCGCCTTGACCCTGGCGGTGAACGCGGCGTAGTCCTGCAGCCCGCGCTCACCGAATACAGCAGAGCTGGCATCGAGAAAGTCAGTGCGGAACACCCCCGGCTCCACCAGCGTGACCTTGATGCCGAACTGGGCTACTTCCTGGGCCAGGGATTCGGAGAAACCCTCCACCGCGAACTTGGAGGCGCAGTACAACGCTGCGCCTCCCATGCCCAGTACGCCGCCCATGGACGACACATTGAACACATGACCGCTGCGTTGCGCGCGCATCACCGGCAGCACGGCACGACACACGTTGAATACCCCGAACACGTTCGTGGCGAATTGCTTTTCGGCATCACTCGCAAGGTTGTCTTCGAAGGGCGCCAGTTGGCCATACCCCGCGTTGTTGACCAGTACGTCGATTCGACCGAAGCGAGCCACGGCCGCTTCGACGGCAGCCAGTGCCTGGGCTGCATCGCTCACTTCCAGTGCCACCGCCAGCACCTGCTCACCATACTCGGCAAACACACTGTGCAGGCTTTCCAGCCGCCGACCACTGACGACCACGCGGTCACCGTTCGCCAGCGCCGCCTTGGCAATGGCGGCGCCCAGCCCGCGGCCCGCGCCGGTAACAAACCAGACCTTGTTCATTGCATCGCTCCAGCAGGTTGTGCAAACGCCGCGCTGGGCTCTGGACACAGCGCGGCGGGTTGTGGGTGAGGCGCGTCAGTCGCGGTTGGCCGCTTCCCAGGTCTTGAGATCGAAACCTTCGGCCGCCGCCTGGGCCGCCGTCAGCCTTGGGGCGCGGGCAAGAATCTTGCGGGCGGCCATGTGGTCGCCCGGGCGGTTGCAGGACTCCACGGCCACCAGGCGGTCATTGCGAAAGCACAGCACCGAGAGTTGTCTGTCCTGGGCAGAACCCAGCACGACCGTGCTGTCGTGGCCGTTGGAGAGCCCGGCGATCTGCAGTTTCAGATCGCCCTGGTCAGTCCAGAACCAGGGCAGGGCGGCGTAGGGCGAGGGCTTGCCCATCAGGCGCGCGGCCACGGTACGCGCCTGGTCGATGGCGTTCTGCACCGATTCGAGGCGGGTCGACTGCTCTTCGTTCTGCACGCACGGAAAACTGGCCACATCGCCCAGCGCGGAAATCTGCGGGTCAGAGGTGAGCAGGTGAGCGTCCACCTTGATGCCGTTCTCGATGTCCAGGCCCGCCTCGGTGGCCAGTTGGGCATTGGGGATGACCCCGATGCCGAACACCACCAGGTCTGCCGGCAGGGTGCGTCCATCCGCGGTTTGCACGCCACACACCTTGCCGTTGTCGTCGAGAATGCGGCCCAGGCCTTGGCGAAAATCGAAGTGCACGCCCCATTGCTCGTGTGCCTGGCGAAACAGCTCGGACATTTCCCGTGACACCGCACGCGCCATAGGGCGCTCGCCCAGCTCCAGCACATGCACCTGGGCGCCCTGAGCGGCGGCCACCGCCGCAAATTCGAGGCCGATGAAGCCTGCGCCGACCACCACCACGTTGCGCGCCTGTTTGGCCAGCGGCGCCAAGGCATCCGCATCGGCCTTGGTCTTGATACCGAATACGTGCGGCAGTTCCGCACCGGGCACTGGCAGTGGGCGGTTGTGCGCGCCGGTCGCCAGTATCAGGTGGTCATAGCTCAGGGCCGTGCCGGAGGCCAGCACCACGCGGCGATTGAGCCGATCGATGGCAGTGGCCGGGTCATGCAGCAGTTCGATGCGTTGGGTGGCGTAAAACTCGGCGGGACGAAACAGCAGGTTGTTTTCCTGGATCTTGCCGAGCAGGTAGGCCTTGGACAACGGCGGGCGCTGGTAGGGCAGGCCGGGCTCATTGCCGATCAGGGTGATGTAGCCTTCGTAGCCTTCCTGGCGCAGGGACGCGGCCACTTGAAATCCGGCTTGGCCGGCACCGACGATAACGACTGAGGCGAGGGTCATGAATACTCCTTGCAACGCATTCAGAATTGCGAAGAGGGCAGGTGCAACACCATGCCTTCCATGTCTTCGCTGATGATCAGTTGGCAGCTCAGGCGGCTGTTCTCACGGCGCTCGAAGGCGTACTCGAGCATGTCGCTCTCTATCTCTTCCGGTGCCTGCAGCGTGTGCAACCAGGCCGCGTCGACATAGGTGTGGCACGTGGCGCAGCTACAGGCTCCGCCGCAATCGGCGGGCAGGCCGGGGACGCTGGCGAACGTGGCGGCCTGCATGACCGACTGGCCGACTTCGCCTTTGACCTGATGGTGGGTGCCGTTGTGCTCGATGAAGGTCAGTGTGGGCATGTTCTGCTCCGTTTCTTGTGGGCTCAGGAGTGGCAGGGCAAGGGCTGCGCATTGAAGCGTGGCACTGGTCCGAGGGTCAGTAGCAACAGGGGGCCGAGCACGCAGCACGCGGCGCTGTACACCAACATGGCGGTGTATGAGCCGGTACGTGCGAGCAGGAAGGCAAAGAGCAGCGGCGCCAGTGCCGATGCCACGGTATTGAGGCCCTGGTGAACGCCGAACAGGCGGCCGTATTCACGCAGGCCGAAGTAGCGGGCAATCAGGAACGCGGCGATATCGAATTCCGCCCCGGCGCCAAACCCGACCAGCACTGCCGCCAGCATCAAGGGCATGAATTCGCTAGTGCCGCTCAGGTACACCAGGCAGCCAACGGCGGGGAGCAGCAGGCTGCACGCGGAGACCATCGGTGGCCATAGCCGGTCCAGCAGATAGCCGATGACCATTCGCCCCAGGATCAGCGAAATGCCGAAGCCGCTGAAAATGGTGGCCGCATCCGCTGCCGACAGTCCCTTGGCCTGCAGCATTGGCACCGTGCTGGTGACCATGCCGACAATCGACGAGATCACCAGGCCCAGCGCCAGGTTGCAGGTCCAGAATTTCAGAGAGCCCATGCCCTCGCGAAAGCTCATGCCTGGCAACTGCGCCAGGGCAGCGTGCGCAGTGGTATCAGCCGCCTTGGGCAGCTTGAACCACAGCAAGATCAGCGGCAGCAGCACCAGCAGGTTGAGCAGTGCGAGGATCACGAAGGCCGCACGCCAGTCCCACTGTTCTATGCCCCAGGCCATCAGCCGGGGCACGGTGGCAGCGGTGACGCCGGTGCCCGACAGGCCGATGGCCAGCGCCAGCCCGCGATTGCGGTCGTACCAGAGGCTGATCAGTTGCGTCCAGGTCACGGCCAGCGCACCCATGCCCACGATCGGCAGTAGCGCAAAGGCCAGGTACATCGACCAGATCGACGAGGTGACCTGGGTAGTGGCCAGGTAGCCGACTGACAGCAGCAGAAGCGACGCCACGGTGACGCGCTTCATGCCGAAGCGCAGGTTGAACCAGCCCACCAGTTGCAGGGACACCACGGCGCCGCCAAACAGAAAGGTGATACACGCCTGCAGTTCGCTTTTGCCCCAGCCAAAGGCATCGCCCAGCGGTACGACCAGTGTGCCGAAACCGTACAAAAGCGCGGCGTTGATGCTGATGGCCACGCCCGCGACGGACAACAGCAGGATCTTCCAGCTTTGCCGGAATTCGTGCAGATCGATGGACGCCTGGTTTTTCGAAGGGTTCATGGGTTGGCTTCCTTATAGGTTTTGTTGAGCCAAACACTGCGTTTTTTTGAATGAAATCGGTGATTTCAGGTTTGTCCAGCAAAGCCGTATGACTCACAGACAAACGAATGTCCTGCGCCGCCCATGCCGTTGAATCACCCTCGGTTACAGCGTGTTCAACATTGCTCACACCCGTGGGGGAATGTTGCGGCGCAACCATGTTTGCTGCCGTGGCTGAGGGTGAGCATATCCTTGCCAAAAATAAATTGCACATAAAATAAATAAGTGTTCATAATTTGACGATCCTGAACCTGATAAGGAGAAAAAAATGAGTTCAGACAAAGCGCAGTTCAAAGCCGTTGCCGACCGTGGGCGCTGCTGTGGATATGGCTTGTGCGCCACGATCTGCCCCAGTGTGTACAAGCTCGATAACGACGGTCTGGTGTACTTCGAGGACGCCCGGGTCCCGCCTGAACTTGAAGAGGAAGCCCGCGAGGCCGCTGCCGCCTGTCCGGCCGAAGCGGTATGGCTGGAGCCCATCGGTGCCGACGACAGACCCGCTTGAGCGCGCCCGCACCTGGCTGGGCGTGATAACCAACGAGTTGAGGATGTGCAGATGGGACGTTTACGCGACAAGGTGGCCCTGATCACCGGCACCGGTGGGGGCCAGGGCCGTGCGGCAGCGCTGCGCTTCGCCCGCGAGGGAGCGATTGTGGTCGGCTGCGACTTCAATGCCGAGGGCCATGAGCAGACCCGCGCAATGATGAGCGCCGAGGGCTTTACCCTGTATGGCAGCGCCCCCGTGGACCTGGGCGATCACGAACAGGCCAGGGCCTGGATCGAGGCCGCCGTTGCTGAGCATGGGCGGATCGATGTTCTCTACAACAACGCATCGGCGGCGCGTTTCGGGTTGGTGAGCGAATTCTCGATCGAAGACTGGCAGTACACCCTGCGCAACGAAATCGATCTGCTGTTCTACACCACCAAATACGCCTGGCCCTACCTGGCCGAGCGGCGCGGGGTGATTATCAACGTGTCTTCCACGGCAGCCTGGGGCGGTTCGAAAGTCGCCGGTATCAGCGCCCATGCGGCAGCCAAAGGCGCGGTGGTGTCGTTTACCCGGCAACTGGCCGTGGAAGGTGCGGCCGTCGGCATTCGCGCCGTCAGCCTGAGCCCGGGGTTCGTCGCCACGCCTGGCACCCGGTCGTTTCTGGAAAACCCCAAGGCCCGCGCCATGCTGCTCGACGGCGTTTTGATGGACCGCCCGGGGGAGCCTGAAGAGGTGGTGGCACTGGCGGTGTTCGTCGCCTCCGATGAAGCATCATTCATTACCGGCTCCGACTTTGTCATCGACGGCGGGCTGCTGGCGGTCTAGCCCAGCGGCGACAGCGCGAGCAGCGGTTGGCATCGTTTCATCTCGAACAAGAACAAGGTGAACAACGTGGACATCATTGGTATCGGTTACATGGGCTTCGAAACCCCTGATCTTGACGCCTGGCGCGAGTACGGCCCGCAGGTGATGGGCTTTGGCATCGGCAAGAACCCGCCCGGCGACCCGGATTCGTTGTATTTCAGAATCGATGATCGCCGTCACCGCTTTGCGTTCCATCCGGGCAAGGTTGACCGCATCGCCTACATCGGCTGGGAAGCCATCGGGCGCATGGCGTTCGAGGACGGGATCAGGAAGCTTGAGGCGGCCAACGTGGCGTATAGCCGCGGTGATGCGCAACTCTGTGAGGCCCGCGGCGTACGCGAGGTGGTTCGCTTCCGCGACCCGGTCGGCTATCAGCATGAGCTGTTTTATGGACAGAAATGGCTTCCACGTTCATTTCAGCCGGGGCGGCCCCACAGTGGGTTTCTTGCCGACGAGCGCGGTGCGGGCCATGTGGTGCTGATCACCCCGGACTACACCCCTGAGCTTGAAGACTTTCTGCTCAACGTCATGGGTTTCAGTTGGTACGGCGCGGGGGCGGGCAAGGGGCGGACGGGTTTCTTCCGTTCGAAGCTCAACCACCACACCAGCCATGACATCGCCTATGGCCACGGGCCAGGACGGATGGGCGTCCAGCACGTTGGACTGTTCGTTCGCAACGTGCGGGATGTCGGGGAAACCTACGATATCGTGCGCCAGCGCGAACTGCCGATGATGATGACCCTCGGTCAGCATGCACAAGATCCGCACCTGTCGTTCTATCACTACAACCCCTCGGGTTTTGCTTTCGAAACCATCGCTGAAATCGAGCCGTGGCAAGGCGATCCCTATGAGTTGAACCCGGAAAAACTCAGCCTGTGGGGGCACGAGATGGTGGGGCCAATCCTCGGCCCGAGCGTCAAGACTCCCGAAGAGGTTCTCGACGCCGAATACCTGCCCACCTACCTGGCCAGGCAGTGACGTGCGTCTGGCACGCATCGAGCTGGACGGACAGGCGTCCTGGGCGCTGGTAGACGCCGGCGGCGACCATTGTCGGCGAGTCAGGGCGCCCTTCGTGCGCTGGGCGGGACTGGGTGCGAGCCTGCACCCGGATGCCCTGGACCTGGCGGGAGAGCGGTTGTCGCTGGCCGGTGCCCGCTTGTTGCCGCCGCTGGAGCCGGGCAGTCGCGTGTTCGGCGTGGGCCTCAACTACCTCAGTCACCTCGAACGGCTGGGCAGCAAGGCCCCGGCGCACCCGCTGGCCTACCTCAAGCCCGATTCGGCACTGGTGGGGGCCAATGATCCAATCCACCATTCGCCGCTGACCCGGCAACTGGATTACGAGGTGGAGCTGGTGGCGGTGGTGGGTCGAGCCCTGCTGGATGAGCCTCGCGCCAGTGCATGCCTGTTGGGTTTTACCGTGGGCAACGACATCAGCGCGCGCGATGCGGGCCAGCAGATCGGGCGGCTGGACCTGCTGACCCAGAAAGCCATGGACCGCACCACACCCACGGGGCCCTGGATCGTGACGGTCGACGAACTCGGTGGCGGGCAGCAGCCCGCATTGGAGATGCGTTTGAGCGTCAACGATGAAGTGCGCCAGCAAGACAACACCCGACACATGATCTTTCCCCTGGATGAGCTGCTCAATTACCTGGATGCACGGATCAAGCTGCGCCCCGGAGATATGGTGTTCACTGGATCCACGCACGGGGTGGGTCTGGAGAGCGGGCGGTTCTTGCAGCCAGGCGACCAGGTTGTGGCACACATCGGCGGCATCGGCCAATTGCGCAACACCATTGCGGCGCCTTGCCCGCTGGCTCCTGCTCGAGCGGTTGGGCGCCTGGGGTTGCCGCTGGATCACTAAACCCTGTTCTGCAAGACGTTCCGAGGAGAAATGATGAGCGAGGCTTCGGCGTGGGCGCCATTTCGCAACAGGGCCTTCCGTGGCCTATGGCTGGCCGGTGCAGTGGTCAATCTGGCGATCTGGATGCAGACGGTTGGCGCGGCGTGGATCATGACCACGCTTACCGCGTCGCCGACGATGGTGTCGTTGGTGCAAAGCGCAGTGACACTGCCGGTGTTTCTGTTTGCACTGCCGGGTGGGGTGATCGCCGATCTGGTGGATCGGCGCCACTGGCTGATCGTGACCCAGTGGCTGATGGTGTTTGCGGCGATCATGCTCAGCGTCCTGGCCTGGTGCGACCGCCTCGAAGCCTGGGGGCTGCTGGCGTTCACCTTTGTCCTGGGCACCGGCAGCGCGCTGGGGATGTCGGCGTGGATGGTGACCATGGTCACCGTGTTGTCCCGCGATCAGGTGCCGGCAGCGGTTGCCCTGAACGGCATTGCGGTCAACGTCACTCGCGCACTGGGTCCTGCCCTGGCCGGGGCATTGATTGCCTACTGGAACACGACGTCAGTATTTTTGTTGATTGCGCTGTGCATGGCCGCGGTGATGCTCTTTCTGTTCCGCCTCACGCCGGCGCCGCCTGCCCAGGATCTGCCGCCGGAAACCCTGATGGGCGGCATGCGCAGCGGCCTGCGCTACATCCGCCATTCGGCGGTGCTGTCCAGTGCGCTGAAGCAGGTGCTGATCTTCACCAGCAGCGCCAGCGCCTTGTGGGCGCTGATGCCTCTGGTTGCCCGGCGGCAACTGGGCATGGGCGCTGATGGCTACGGCTTGCTGATGGCGTTCCTGGGGGCGGGGGCGGTGCTGGCCGCACTGAACTCATCCCGCCTGCAGCGCAGGCTCGGCCTGCGTCGTCTGATTGTCTGCGGTACCGTCGCCTTTGCCGCCGCCGCTCTGGCCGCCGCGCTGTCGAGCAACCGCTACGTGGTGTGCTCGATGATGCTGTGCGCGGGGTTTGGCTGGATGGCAGTCAACGCCACGCTTTCTTCGGTGGTGCAAACCTATGCCGCCAACTGGGTGAGGGCTCGCGTGGCGTCAATGTATGTATTGACCCTGATGGGCGCGATGGCCTTCGGGGGCGCCGCCTGGGGTGTGCTGGCCGAGTTTGCAGGACTGCAGGCGAGCCTGCTGCTGTCCACGTTAAGCCTGCTCGGCGGGGTGCTGCTGACGCGCAAGGGTCGTGTGGAAATGGGGCACGAAGCCGACTTTGCCCAGGTCTCGCTGAGTGACAGCCTGCAGTTGCCGGCCCCCGTGGAACATGCCGACGGGCCCGTCTCGGTAGAGGTGATGTATCAAGTGCCCGTGACGCAGCGCGATGCTTTTCTGATGGCGGTGTACGCGGTAGGCAAGGCGCGGCGGCGCAATGGGGCGCGGAACTGGCGACTGTATCGCGATATGGCCCAGCCGCAGTGCTACAGCGAGCGGTTCATCGTCGACTCCTGGCTCGACTACTTGCGCCAGCAGGTACGCGTTACCCAGGCCGACCTTGTTCAGGAAAGGCTTTTGCAGCCGTTTCGCCACGAAGACCTGCAAACGCGAAGGCTGATTTACCAGCCTCCGGTAAAACACTGACGCTGTGTTAACGAGAAATTCCCATGTAAAACTTTTACGTCGCTGGTAATTCTCAAGCTAGAATGACGGCAATAATTTGTTACCGGGACGCAGTATGGACATTTCAGACGTCAGCGACAGCGCAAAATCGGCCAATGCCACTCTTGTGAAACCGGTTTCCAATGCCATACGCATCCTGCGTCACCTCAGCCAGGGCGGTAAACCCGAGCGTTCCGTGGACATCGCCCGTCAGCTCGGCATCAACCCCAGTACCTGCTTCAACATCCTGCGGACCCTGGTGCAGGAAGATGTGGTTGATTTCAGCCCGCTGTCCAAGCGCTACTCCGTGGGCTCCGGCCTGGCACGCCTGGTGGAGCAACTGGTGACCCAGGGTCACCGCGTGCAGATGGCCAAGCCACTGTTGCAGAACCTCGCGTCGCGGCTGCGGGTCACCATCACGCTGTGGCGCAAGATGAGCCCGGACCGGATCGTCATCGTCAGTTCCGCCGCCAGCCCCACCGATGTGCGCATCGATATGGCCGAAGGCCAACGGCTGCCGATTCTGATGGGCGCCAGTGGGCGATTGTTCGCCACTCAGATCGACATGGACGATCCGCTGCTGGAAAGCAGTTTCGAGAAGATCCGCTGGGCTCGACCGCTGTCGCTCGAGGATTATCGCGAGGAAGTCAAAGTCGCTGCCGAGCGGGGCTGGGCGATGGACGACGGGCATTTTTCGGGCGGCATCCTGGCCGTGGCGGCACCGATCTATTCGCCGTCCAACAGCATCGAGTTCACCGTTTCGGCGGTGATGTTCCGTGGCCAGCGCGACGAAGAGGGCCTTGCCGAGATGGGCAAGGCGCTGATCGAGTTCTGTAACGAAGTCGCCTGCGTGCTCTACTGAAACCCGCCGCTACTCGCGTACCAGCAGCAGGCTGCCTCCCAGGGGACCGCCGCCCGCGGCCACTGTGCTGACGCAATGATCGCGGGTTTGCCGACCTTCGGCGCGGCCCCACAGTTGCAAGCACGCCTCGTGCACATAGCCGAGGCCATGGGTGCGTCCGCCGGACAACTGCCCGCCGTTGGTGTTGATCGGCAAGCTGCCCTGCAGCGCGATGCGCCCCCCGCCTTCGACAAAGGCCCCACTTTCGCCAACGGGGCACAGGCCCAAGGCTTCCAGCCAGATCAGGGTCAGAATCGAGAAACCGTCGTACAACTGCGCCGAGCCTACGTCCTGCGGGGTGTAGTCGGTGCGCGACCACATCATCTGACCGACATCGAAGGCGGCCATCCGGGTCAGTGAGATCTGGTCCCACGACCAGGGCTGGTTCAGCGCGGCACCCATGGCTTCGATGCGGATTGGCGTATTCGGCAAGTCCTGGGCCACATCGCGACGCGACAGGACGATGGCGGTAGAGGCATCGCAGTGCACATCGCAATCGAACAGGCGCAGGGGCGAGGAGATCATTCGCGCACCCATGTAGTCGTCCATCGTCATGGGTGTGCGGTAAACCGCCTTGGGGTTGCGCATGGCGTTGCGTCGACAGGTGAGCGCGATCTGCGCCAGTTGTTCGGCGCGAGTGCCGTACTCATGAAAATGGCGCTGGGCGTACAGGGCCATCAGGTTTATGCCTGAGTGCACATTGAACGGCGTGAACCATTGCCATGCATAGCTGCTGTCGCGGCCCTGGGTCTTGGCGGTCAGTGCGCCGGCCTGCCGGTTGACCGCGCGTGCCGAGGCTTCGGTGATGGTACGAAACACCAGCACGTGCTTGCACAGTCCGGCAGCGATCGCCATGGCGCCGTTGATCACCCCGGCAAGGGGGCCAGGTCCTTCGTAGCCAGCGCCGAACCAGTTGACGTTGAGCCCCAGGGCACTTTTCAGAGCGCTTGGCCCCACCGGGGAAAACGGGTCGCCATTGTTGTTGTCGCCCGGCCAGCACGCCACCCCGTCGATATCGCTGCGCTGTAGCCCGGCATCGGCAATGGCTTGCAGGCAGGCATCGAGGGTCAGGCGCATGGCTGACTTGTCTGACGGCCGGCCCACTTCCGACTGACCGATGCCGGTGATGGCCACGTCTTTTTCGTAACGATGATCGAACATCACTGAGCCCTCTCGAACAGGGGTAGCCACACATCCTCGACATTGAGGAAGGTGACCTGTACCGGCATGTCGATATGTACATCTGTCACCGGTGTGCCCACTACGTTGCTGACAAATTGCAGGCCGGCTTGCTCTGGCAGCTCGATGATCGCCACGACATAGGGCACCTCCAGGTCTGGCGCCCAACCTTGGTAGTTGATGGTGAAACTGAGCACCTTGCCTTGGCCGGACACCGGCTCGGGGGCCACCTCGAAGCTTGCGCAATGCGGGCAGAGCGGGGCGGGCGGATGAAAGTAGCGGCTGCAGGCCGCGCAGCGGTGTATCAGCAAACGGCCCGTTTCACCGCCTTGCCAGAAGGCGCGGTTGTCGGCGTTCAGTGCAGGGAGTTTTCTAGGCATCAGCAGTCCGGGTGAATGTTTGACGTGGAGTCACACAGTATCATTTGCACATATTTTGGAAAAGTGTCATATATTGCCGCCAGAGAAAGCACGAATCGACCGTTCGCACGGTAAAACAACAAGAGGATGTGGCTATGTCCCAGTCATTACTGGACAAAAGGGTAGTCGTCACGGGCGGCTTCGGCGCCTTGGGTAGTGCGCTGGGCAAGTACCTGTTGGCGCAGGGTGCGCGGGTGATCCTGCTGGATCGCAGCGAGGTGCCTGCTGATCTGCTGGCGACGCAGAACCTGCTGTGCCTCGGTGGAGTCGACCTGACCTCGGCCGAGTCGGCTGCTGGCGCATTCGAGCAGGCGGCCGCGCACTGGGGCGGCATTGATGGCCTGGTCAATGTCGCCGGCGGGTTTTCCTGGGAAACCCTCGAAGGCGGTAGCCTCAACACCTGGGACCGCCTGTACCAGATGAACGTGCGCACCGCCGTGGTCAGTGCTCAGTCGGCACTGGCCTACCTGCTGCGATCCCGCGCCGGGCGAATCGTCAATATCGGCGCGCTGGCATCGGTCAAGGCCGCAGCCGGCATGGGCGCCTATGCCGCCTCCAAGGCGGGTGTGGCCCGCCTGACCGAAGCCCTGGCCGAAGAGCTGAAAGACCGTGGCGTGACGGTGAACGCGGTGTTGCCCAGCATCATCGACACCCCAGCCAATCGCGCCGACATGCCCGACGCCGACAGCAGCCGCTGGGTGACCCCCCAGGCACTGTCGGGGGTGGTCGCGTTCTTGTTGTCCGATGAAGCGGCCGCCATGACCGGCGCTTTGTTGCCCGTGAGCGGTCGGGTATGAGGCTGGTCACCTATACCGACGCCAATGGCGTGGACCGTGCTGGCGCGCTGCTCGATCAGGACCAGAAGGTACTTGATCTGCTGACCGCCTATCGCGTTCTGGAAGGACGCGACAGCGCCGCCCTGGGCAGTATTCTCGCCCTGGTCGAAGGCGGTGAGACGGCACTGGAACTGGCGCGCTCCCTTATTACCAAGGCGCCTTCGGCAGCGGTGCTGGAGCGCGCCAGTGTCAAGCTGCGCGCACCGATCCAGCCACCGCCGCAAATGCGCGATTGCTCCTGTTTCGAGTTGCACCTGCGCCAGAGTTTTGCTGCGGCACGCCGTGCCCGCGCGCTGCGTACCGAAGACCCCGAGGCCACCCTCAAGGCCATGAATACCCGTGCCGATGATCGGGTGATCGAGACCTTCAACAAGCAACCCATTTACTACAAAGGCAATCGCTTTGCGGTGGTGGGTATCGACGATGAGTTCCAGTGGCCGAGCTTCAGCCGCGCGATGGATTTCGAGCTGGAGTTCGGGTGCTACATCGGCAAGCGCGGCAAGGACATCACTCGTGACGCTGCTGGCGCGCATATCGTTGGCTACACCATCTTCAACGACATGAGCGCCCGCGATGCCCAGGCTCTGGAGATGCCCGGCATGCTTGGCCCTGCCAAGAGTAAGGACTTCGATACCGCCAACATCATGGGACCCTGCCTGGTAACCGTGGATGAACTGGGCGACCCCTATGACCTGAATATGGTTGCCCGGGTCAACGGCGAGGAGTGGGGGCGCGGCAATACCCGCGACATGCGCTGGCGGTTTGAAGATGTCATTGCCCATGTGTCCCGCTCGGAAACCCTTTATCCAGGGGAGTTTCTGGGTTCCGGTACGGTGGGCAACGGCTGCGGTCTCGAGCAACTTCGCTATCTCAAGCGTGGCGACGTGGTTGAGCTGGAAATCGACGGTATTGGTGTGTTGCGCACCCAGGTGGGTCAGGAGCGGGCCTCGGATGTTTGACGCCCTCCGACCACCCACCTAATTTTTGCGTGTGAATGAAGTATACAAAAATAAATAAAGTGTCTTATATTTCGTTGCGGATTCGCCGTGACACCCTGAGCAGGAGGCAATCATGCTAACAAGAAAAAGCCCCGTATTGTCTGATGGAACGGAGGTCTCGGACCTCATCTACCCCGCTACACGTGAAGTGCAAATGCGCGTGTTGTCTGATCACGAGATTTACGAGCTGGAGATGGAAAAGATCTTCGGCAAGATCTGGGTAATGTTGGGCCATGAAACGGAAATCCCCAACGCCGGGGACTTCATGGTCCGCGACCTGGGGTCTGACTCGGTGATTGTGGCGCGCGGCAAGCAAGGCGAGGTGTTCGTCACCCTGAACGTCTGCCCGCACCGTGGCATGCGCATCACCACCGCCGATTGCGGCAACACGCAGATTCACAAATGCATCTACCACGGCTGGGCCTTCCGCCCCAACGGCGACTTTGTCGGCTCGCCGGTCGAGCGCGAGTGCATGCACGGCAAGATGATGCCCAAGGAGCAACTGGGCCTTAAAAAGGCGCGTGTAACGCTCTATGGTGGGCTGGTCTTCGCGACCTGGAACATTGAGGGACCGTCCTTCGAAGAGTTCCTGGGTGACGCGAAGTGGTATTACGACATGCTGTTCTGTCGCTCCGACAAGGGCATGGAAGTGCTCGGCCCGCCCCAGCGTTTCATCGTCAACGCCAATTGGAAAACCGCGGGTGAGCAATCGGCCGCCGATGGCTTCCACACCCTGACGCTGCACCGCTGGCTGGGTGAGGTGGGCAATTACGCTAAAAAGGGCGAAGGTGAAACCGCTGACCTGAGCCCGGAAATGATCGGTGTGGAGGTCAGCTCACCTCATGGTCACGCGTTGCGTTGCATCGACCTTGCCCGCAAGATCAAGCGCCTGACCGGCCTGGATCCGGCCGAGCTCAGCGTGCAGCAGAAGCTTGAAGCGCTGCCTCCCGCCGGCATGACCGCCGGTATGGTCGAGCAACTGGCGCGTAACCTCACTGATGAGCAACTCCAGGTCCTTACCAGCATGCCGCCGCAAGTCGGTGGCATGTTCCCGAACATTCTCTTTGGCTTTGTCTACATTCCCCAGCCTGACGGCAGTGTAGTGGGCTCCATGACCATGCATGCCTATGTACCGCAAGGCCCGGACAAGCTGGAGTTCGTTAACTGGATATTCGCCGAGAAGGATGCGCCACCGGAGTTGCGTGACAAGATGCTCAAGCAGACCATCCAGCTGTTCGGCACCTCTGGCATGGTCGAGCAGGATGACTCCGACACCTGGCCGCACATGACGCTAGCCGCCAAAGGGGCGATGGGACGCAAGAGCACGCTCAAGTACCAGGCCTGTTACGAGACCGGCGCACCTGAAGGTTGGCCGGGCCCTGGCATCGTCAACGAAGGGTTTACCAAGGACGATACCCAGTGGCACTGGTGGCTGTATTGGCACGAACTGATGACCGCCTCTGACGAGAAGTAAGTGCGGGGGGAGGGGCGCCTTCGTCGGCGACCCTTTCTGCACGCTCACCCTTCAAGTCGTCACTATCCAGGTACAAGAACAATAATGAGGAATTGCTCATGACGCAGGTTCAGCAACGCGGCGTGGAGGATATCCAGCCAGGCTCCCCGGTCGGTACGCGGCGAGTGCCGGTGGGGTCGCCGGTCTACAACGATGTGGTGACCTTCCTTTACGAGGAGGCCACCTTGCTCGACCAGATTCGCCTTCAGGAATGGGCCGAGCGCCTGGACACGGATCTGGTGTACACCGTGCCGCTGCGCCAGACGCGCCTGGCTTCGGAATTGAAAACCACAATCGTGCGCAGCGTGCAGCACTACCATGACGACTACCGCTCAATGATGGGACGCATCCTGCGCTTGTCCGGCAAGAGCGCCTGGGCAGAAGATCCGCCTTCGCGTACGCGTCGGCTGGTGACCAACGTGTTCGTGGAAGAGACGGAGAAATCCGACGAGTTCGTGGTGACCAGTTACCTGTTGCTGACGCGAAGCCGTTTCAAGGACCACCACGTGGACATCATCAGCGGCGAGCGGCGCGATGTACTACGGCTGGGTGCTACCGGGTTCAAGCTGTCACGGCGTGAGGTCATTCTGGACCAGGCGGTACTGGGTACACCCAACCTCGCTATCTTCCTCTAGGTAATGAGCCTGCGGCCAAGCGGTGTATCACGCCGTAGGGCCGTCGGGCCGGGCATGTAGCCATGTCTGGTCCTGGGCGCACAAGGCCTGCGGCTCGTCGCTGAAATCCAGCGTCGAGCCCTTCATGCGCAGAGCCCGTTCCGCGCGTTCCGCTTGCTGGCTGTAGCAGCGACCGCTGCTAGTGGCGTGGACCTGCTCGTCAAGGTTATAGGCGCGTCCCATCGAGATGAGGGTGCAGCGACGCAGAAGCAGCGCCGCTTCGGCGACGTCTTCGCTTAGGGTGCCGAGTGCCCAGCGTGCCATACCTTCGCGAAGGTTGACGCCGGCATAAGGCGATGGGCTTTCGATCATCGTGCCGTTGATTTCCCAGTTCAGGACCAGCCCATCGTCGCGTGTCAGGCGTGCGCGGGTACGGCCGTCGATACGCGCCCCGACCTGAATCGCGTAGCGTCGCCGACAGATGCCGCGGGCAGCAGACGCGATAGCCAGGCCGGCAAGGTCGAGCAGGTGGGTGCACTGATGGCTGGCGTCGGTTTGCCGGGTTACCGTATGCGCAATCCGCGCCAGCGGCATGTCCACCAGTGCCTGCAGTTGATCGCATGCCTGCGGGCACAGGGAATAGGGGTAGCGCAGCGCTTCGCCACCGATGGCCGTGACCTGGCCCGCGCAGTGGTTGGCCCATACGCGAAAGTGATGAAAGTCGTCCTCCAGCGCCGCACGAACGTGGTCTGCGCTGGCAGTAATGTCTACGCGGCGTCGAAAAGCAGTCATCTTGGCGTCCTTGTGCAAGGGGTGTGAGGGGGCGCTGAAATCAGCTATATTTGAACACTAAATACTATTATGTTCACTAAAAACAAGAAAAGGAGCGGTTATGGCCCTGCTGAACGAACAGGTCGCGCTGATTACCGGCGCCGGTGGCGGGATTGGTCGAGGTATCGCGCTTAATTTCGCCAAGGAGGGGGCTGCGGTAGTGGTCGCCGAACTGGATGAGCTCAGCGGGGAAGCTGTGGTGGCGGAGCTCAAGGCGCTTGGCGCCAGGGCGGTGTTCATCCGAACGGACGTTTGCAGCAAAGCTGATATCGAAGCTGCTGTGAAATTGGCCGTCGATGAGTTCGGTGGCCTGGACATACTGGTCAACAACGCGTTCGCGCCCACACCCAACGTACTTCTGGAAGACAAGACCGACGCCATGCTCGAGCAGACCCTGGGTTCGACCGTGTGGGCAGCCTGGTGGGCGATGAAGGCGGCGCTCCCGCACATGAAGGCGCGTGGCGGCGGCAAGATCATCAATTTCTACTCGATCGATATCGAGATCGGTGCCTGGCTGCATGGCGACTACAACACGGCAAAGTCGGCCATCGTCGGGCTGACCCGCAGCGCTGCCTCCGAGTGGGGGCGCTTCAACATTCGCACCAATGCCATCGCACCCACCGCGATGGGCGCCACTTTCCACAAGCTGGCGGCAGAAAACCCCGGTTTCGCTGAAATGTCCGCTTCCATGCGCCCGCTGGGGCGTTGTGGCGAGCCCGAAGCTGATATCGGCCCGGTGGTAGTCTTCCTGGCCAGTGAGATGTCGCGCTTCATTACCGGTGAAACCATTCACGTCGACGGCGGATTGCACCTGCCTGGCTACAACTCTCGCCCCAAAGACATTTCCGTGCGCGAATACTGAAGGAGCAAATGAAAAGCGCGGCGAGTGCCGCGCTTTTTTTGTACCGGATACAACCGCTACTTCTTTGCAACGCTGATCGAAGTGGTTTCCAGGTCCCATGTTGCAAGGGTTTTGCCTTCGTCGCGCAGCAGGTATTTCAATACTCGGCCCTGCGGGTTCTTCGGCAAGCTTTCGCGAAACTCGATATAGCGAGGCAGGGCGTAGTAGGGCACTGAATCCACTGCCCAATGGAACAGATCTTCGGGCTGCAGCGTGGCGCCTTCATGCAATACCGCCGTGACTTTCACATCATCCTCACCCTTGTCGGATGGCACCGCATGGACCGCTACCTCGGCCAGCGCCGGGTGTACGCTGAAGGCGGCTTCCATTTCGAAGCTGGAGATGTTCTCGCCGCGGCGGCGCAGGTAGTCCTTTTTGCGGTCCACAAAGTAGAAGAAGCCGTCATTATCGAACTTGCCGATGTCGCCGGTGTGGAACCACATGTTGCGCATCAGTTTCTGGGTGTCCTCGGGCCGGCGCCAGTAGCCTTGGAACATGATGTCCGGGCGCTGAGGGCGTACCACGATTTCACCGGCGGTTTCGGGTGGTACTTCCTGGTCCAGGTCGTCGACGATGCGTACATCGAAGTCGGCAATGCGTTTGCCCGAGGATCCCGGCGCGGCGTATTCGCCGGCGGCCAGCGAGGTGATCACGCAGGCTTCGGTAAGTCCATAGCCATTGCCGCCTACCAGGGGCGTGCCGAAGCGTTCGCGCCAGATCTTTTTGGTTTCTTCGGTATAGGGGTTGCCGCGAGCGGTGTGGATCTGCCCCACGCAGCGCAACATGGCTTCGTTGTCGGGCGCCTGGGCGAGCAAGCCGCCCATCCCGCCGAGAATCGAGGCGATGGTGGCACCCGAGCGCTCCACCTCCTGCCAGAAGCCTGACACCGAGAAACGCGGCAGTATGGCAGCGCGTGCACCTACCAGGATGCTGGCGATTATCGACACGCACAGGGCGTTCATGTGGAACAACGGCAGCGGCGTGATGGTGACGTCGTCGGCGCTGGCAGGGCCGGCGCGCAATTGAAGGCGAGCCAGGTTGCACATGAAGTTGTAGCTGATCATGCAGCCTTTGGACGGGCCGGTCGTGCCCGAGGTATAGATCAAACATGCGAGGTCGGACGGTTGCGGCTTGTTGGCGAGTGGGGTGGTGTCCTCGCCGCGGAAGCTGTCCAGTGTCGTGATGCGAATCGGGCACTCGACCACGCTATCGAGCGCACCGCGATGCAGAATGTGCTGCACGTCATGCAGTTGTTCTGCCAGCGATGTGATGCGCTTTAGGTAGGCTGCCTCGCAGATCACCAGCGAGGTGCCGGTGTCGACGATCTGGTGTCGCAAAAACTCGCCTTTGAGCGCGGTGTTGATCGGCACGCTCACCGCACGCAATTTGTTGATGGCCAGCCAGGTGATGACCGCATCGATGTTGTTATCGAGCATGGTCAGCACGGTTTCACCCGGCTTGATGCCGAGCGTGGCCAGGGCATTGGCCATTTTGGTTGAAAGTGAGTCAACCTCTTCGTATGTGTACAACTCACCGCTGAAATCCAGCAGTATACGCGCTGGATGCCTTGCCACCGCGCGTTCTAGCGCGTCGATGACCGTGTCTCGTTCTCCTACTGCCCAGGTTTCTGGATTTCCACTGCTGCCCATGAATTTTCTCCGTTGAGGCGCCAGTGAGTGCTGGTCGCCTGATTTTTATTTTTGATAGAGAATTGGATTCTAAATGTAAAATCTAGAATTGTCTTTAGGGTGAAGTTGAACATATACAGTTATTTATGCACAGATTCTATGTTACCGTGACCTCATCTCTACTCTCGACGAGCCTGCAAGTCCATGCCAAAAAACGCTACCCAGCAGGCAGAAGCGCCTAAGGCTGCTGCCAAACCCAGAAAAAAGACCGCGCCTGACGCCCCCCCGGGCGGTGCGAAGGCAGTCAAGACTGTTGAGCGACGAAACGGCCCGGTGGCTGCAGTCAACAAGGTCAAGCCGAATCGTCGCTCGGAAGAAACCATCGCCAACATTCTCAAAGCGACCGAAGAAGTGGTACTGATGTCGGGCGCCGACCGCATCTCCATTCTTGACGTGTGCCAGGTCGCGGGTGTCTCGCGCGGCACCTTCTATCGCTATTTCTCTTCCCAGGAAGACCTGCTGGACACGTTCTCGCGGCACAAGCGCGAAAGCTTCCACACTTCGCTGTCGCAGGAACTGGGTCACATCAGTGACCCGGAAGCCCGCTTGAACGCGCTGTTCGCCTACCTTGACAACTACCTCGAGCAAAGCCGCGCACGGCGCCTGCTGGTGGTCGCGCCAGATTATGCGCTGGGATTTTTCCGGCGGATTTTCCACGACTCGATCGTGCGCTTTCAGGATGGTCTGGGCATCGTTTTCGATGACTGGGACGACCGTCTGGGCGTGCGTCTGGACCGGGAGCTGATCTGCGAGATGATCATTCGCTATGTGTTGAGCGAAATTCTGGTACCGGAAGCCGCAGGGCGCCGACTGTTCCCGGTACGTGTGAAAAAGCTCCTGGGCGCGTTGATCATGGGGTCCACCTCGCGGACTCGCCGCTGATACGTGCTTTCGCTCTTCTGTACAGGCAAAGCCCCCGCCAATCGGGGGCTTTTTTATTGCCTGTGGAAAATCCTCCCTCGTGCTCTTGCTCTTGTTGCCCTGCTGCGAGCTCCTCCGTCGTGACGGCTGGCGGGCTCTGCACCAAGGGTCTCGGCACGGTCAAGAAAATAATATGAACAGAATTTTGATTTCTGCTCAAATTAATTTTAAGCTCTGGCCTGGTAGCGAGCCTTGCTGTTCCCCTTCTCGCGTCGGTTGACCGTGACCGCGCAAAGGCACCGCGCTGCAAACCAACAAAAAAGTGCCAACTTCGAGGTACCTGCACATGCTTATCGATCTGCACGCTCACGCACCCCATCCGGGCTACTACAACCAGCACCCGCACTGGGGGCCGTTCTTCGAACAGCACGCCGATGGCGATATCAAACTGCGCGTGGGGGAATGGATTCTTGGGCTCGGGTCGCCTGAGCGTAAGGCTGCCGTGCGCTCGGGCAACGGTCCCAAGCTTGAGGAATACTTCGCGCGCTGGGCGGACCCGAAAGTCCGCCTGGCCGGCATGGACGCGGCAGGGCAGAACCTGCAGGTGATCTCGGTGCCGTCGCACTGCTACATGTACTGGACCGAAGCCGAGTTCGCCGTGCCGTTTGCACGTACCGTCAACACCACGCTGGCCGAGTACTGCTCGGCGGCTCCGGACCGCCTGATGTTCTGGGCTCATGTGCCGTTGAACGCACCAGAGGCGGCGGCCGCTGAACTGCGTTATGCCTGCACCGAGCTGGGAGCCAAGGGCATGGTGGCCGGCGGCGCCAACTTCGGCGGGCTGGAGTTCGATTCGCCGGAGCTGGATGTGGTGTGGAGGACCCTCTGCGACCTGGACCTGCCGATGTTCATCCACGGCTACAACCAGTCAGTCACCTGGGGCAAGAACGCCAACGACGACCGTTACGAGACCACCGCCATTGTCGGCATGCAGTACGACGAGAGCCGCTGCTTCTGGAACCTGATTTGCGGTGGTGTGCTGGACCGCTTCCCCGACCTCAAGGTGTACATCACCCACGGCGGCGGCTACGTGCCGTATCAGCTCGGGCGCCTGGCCAAGACCAACGAGAACCTGGACGTCAAATACAACAAGAAGCCGCTGCTTGATTACATGAAGAACTTCTACTTCGACGTCGAGCTGCATGAGGTACCGATGCGCCAGGCGCTGGTCGATATCATCGGCGCCGATCATGTGCTGTACGGCAGCAACTTCGGCGGCAGCGACGCGGTACGCCATGACCTGACCCACGGCTTGAAGCTGTCGGATGCCGACCTGCGCAAGATCCGTTATGAAAACGCATGCCGCTTGCTGCACCTCGACCCCGCCAAGTTGGGCAAGGTAGGTGCCTGATGAAGCTGGCACGCTGTGAGCATCCTGCGGTCGGCATATTCTGGGCCGTGGTCGATGTCGCCCAGGACCAGGTAACCCCTGTTTCCGGCGACTTCAGAGACTGGGCGCCGGCCGTTGCGGCGGGCCGGGGCATCAGCTCCGTGCGGCTTGCCGGCCCATCGCTGGCGCTGTCGGAAATCCGCTTGCTACCACCGATCGAACCGATCAATCGGGTGGTGGTGGCGGGCGCCAACTACGCCAAGCACCTGGTGGAGTTCGGGTTGAGCGCGCCGGCGCAGCCGGTGGCCTTCCTCAAGGCCTACGGCGCGCTGATCGGCGCGAGTGACCCCATACGCTTCCCGCCCTTGACCGAAGAACTCGACCACGAGGTTGAACTGGTGGCAGTGATCGGCACGGGCGAGATCGATGTCGAAAATCCGCTGGCCTGCGTGCTGGGTTACACCGTTGGCAACGACGTGAGTGCCCGCGACCTGCAGCGCAGCGGGCCGCCCGGCATTGGCATGGATCTGTTCGCCGCCAAGAGCCAGGACCAGACCACGGGCCTCGGCCCGTGGATCGTCACCAAGGACGAGTTTGCGCAAGGCTCCCCGCAGTTGCGCCTGACCTTGAAAGTCAATGGCGAGATTCGCCAGGACGGGTCCACTGCGGAGATGACCTGGGACGTGGGGCAGTTGATCAGCTTCGTGCAGCAACGCTCCAGCTTTGCCACGGGCGATGTCCTGTTCACCGGCTCGCCGGCGGGCGTCGGCATGGGCACTGGCCTGTATCTCAAGGAGGGCGACGTGGTTGAGGCCAGCGTCGAAGGCATCGGCACATTGCGAAATGTAGTCGGCAAAAAAACGCAGCTAATCGAGAACCACACATGAACGCCAACAAGACAGAAAAAGTAGTGGTCGTGGGTGCAGGTCTGATGGGCACCGGCATCGCACATGCGTTCGCCAGTTCCGGTTTCGTCACCGTTCTGGTCGATACCAACGCGGCTTCGTTGACCCAAGCGCGGGCAAGCATCGAAAAAATCCTTGGCGATGGAGTGCGCCTGGGCAAAGTCAGCGAGGAACAGGCGCAGCGCTCGCTGGTCAACCTGCTGACCACCAGTGACCTGAACGAGGCCGCCAGCGGTGCGAACTGGCTGGTGGAAACTGTCTCCGAGCAATTGGCGGTGAAGCAGGCAGTCATCCGCCAGGCTGCTCCGCTGCTGGCCGCCGACGCCATCATTGCCACCAACACCTCAGCCCTGAGTGTGACCGAGATCGCCACGTCGGTAGATGCCGCCGAACGGGTCATCGGCATGCATTTCTTCAACCCGGTGCACAAGATGAAACTGGTGGAGCTGGTGCGTGGCCTGGCCACCAGCGACGAGGTGGTGGTGCGCACCCGCGCGTTGTGCGATCAGATCGGCAAAACCTCCATCATCGTCAATGAGTCGCCGGGGCTGACCACCAGCCGGATGTCGGCGCTGCTGGGTAACGAGGCGATGTGGATGCTGCAGGAAGGCACCGCTACCGCCGAGGACATCGATACCGCATTACGGTTGGGCTTCAACCACCCGATGGGGCCGTTGGAGCTGGGTGACCTGACTGGCTGGGACACGCGGCTTTCGGTATTGCGCTATTTGCACCAGATGCTGGGCGAGAAGTTCCGTCCCTGCCCGCTGATCATCAAGATGGTTGCGGCCGGCCGCCTCGGACGCAAGACAGGGCAGGGCGTGTATCGCTATGTCGACGGCAAGCAGGTCCCGGGGTCCGGGCTCAAGGCGAGTGCACTATGAGCGATGTCGTCATCGTTGATGCGGTGCGTACTCCCATTGGCAGGTTTCGCGGCAGCCTGGCGGGCGTACGCGCCGACCACCTGGGCTCGCTGGTGATCAGTCGCTTGATCGAGCGCGTCGATGTTGCTCCCGAAAAAGTCGAAGATGTGATCTTCGGCTGCGTGACCCAGATCGGCGAGCAGTCGGCCAATATTGCCCGCACCGCGCTGCTGGGGGCAGGCTGGCCGGTCGGCATTCCCGGGCTGACCATCGACCGAAAATGCGGCTCGGGTGAAGTGGCGGTGCATCTGGCCGCTGGCGCAATTGCCAGCGGTGCGGCGCAGGTTGTCGTGGCAGGTGGCGCGGAAAACATGAGCCGCGTGCCTATGGGCAGCAACCGTGACCTTCATGGTGAGGCGTTCGGCTGGATGGCGGCGCAGCACTATGAGTTGACCAGCCAGGGTGAAGCGGCCGAGCGGATTGTCGACAAATGGTCGCTCAGCCGCGAGGCCCTGGATGACTTTGCCTTTGCCAGCCACCAGCGCGCCGCCGCTGCGTGCGACGCCGGGTATTTCGACAATGAAATCATTCCGGTCGTGGTCGATGACCTGAAGGAGCGATCCCTGATCGAGCCTGCTGGTGTGTTGCGCCGGGATGAAACCATTCGCCGGGATACTTCGCGGGAAAAGCTGTCGACCCTCAAGACCAGTTTTCGTCCAGAGACGGGGCGCATCACCGCCGGCAATTCGTCGCAGATTTCCGACGGCGCCGCCGCGCTTCTGCTGATGAATGCGGACACGGCGAAAAAGCTTGGGCTCAGGGCAAGGGCACGCATCCGTGCTTTCACCACGGTCGGCTCCGATCCCACCTTGATGCTGACCGGGCCGATCGCCGCCACCCACAAGGTGCTGGCAAGGGCGGGGTTGAACCTCGCTGACATCGACTTGTTCGAGGTCAACGAAGCCTTCGCCTCAGTGCCGCTGGCCTGGATGTTGGAAACCGGCGTGCCTCACGACAAGTTGAACGTCAACGGCGGTGCCATTGCCCTTGGGCACCCTCTGGGGGCCAGTGGTGCGCGTCTGATGACCACTTTGCTCAATGAGCTCGAGCGCCGCGGTGCCCGCTTCGGCCTGCAGGCCATCTGCTGTGCTGGGGGCATGGGCACCGCCACAATCATTGAACGGCTGGATTGAAGTGGCCCGCCTGCCTCTGGTTGCCCTGGGCGACATGCCGCCCGCGTTGCAGGACGCGGTCGAGCGCGGGCAGCGCAGCCGCATGCTCAGTTCCATCACCCCGGTTCAGGTCTGGGCGCACCGCCCGGCGGCTGCCCTGGCCTGGCTGGGGCTGATGGAGTGCTTGCATAGCGACAGCCTGCTGTCCGAGCGCTTGCGCGAGTTGGTACGCCTGAAGATCGCCAGCATCACCACCTGCCAGGCCTGCCAACTGGCGCGCAAGTCGGACACCGTCACCGAACAGGACATCGCCTGCATGGCCAGCGACAGCGCGTGGTTCAGCCCCGAGGAAAGGGCGGCGCTGTGTTACGCGGAGTTGTTTGCCAGCGATTACCTGGCGATCGACGACCGGCATTTCAGCCAGCTCGCTGTGTATTTTTCTGCCGCGCAGATAGCTGAACTGGGCATGTACTGCGCTCTGATGCTGGCGGGCGGGCGTATGACGCTGGTGCAGCAAGCGTATTGAAGGCGGTCATGCATGAATTTAAGTGTTCAAAAAACCAGTATTTGTTCATATGCATGTGAGTTGGGCCTGGCATTGAACCGCATAGAGGGCCCATACCAAGAACCGATTAAAAATAATGACAATAAAAGCGGAGATGATCATGTCCACACCGGCACAAAGCGACCTAACCAAGGCATTTTCCGATGTAGCCAGCAATTACCGTGGTACCAATGATATCGACCTGCATGCGACCTACCGCGACATGCGCGCCAATTCCCCAGTACTGCAAGACAACTTCATGGCGCGCCTCGGGGTGCCATCCATCGCCGGGCTGGACGCCACACGGCCTACCTTCACCCTGTTCAAGTACGACGACGTGATGGCCGTGATGCGCGATGCCGGCAACTTCACCAGCGGCTTTATCGCCGAGGGTCTGGGCGCCTTTTTCGATGGCTTGATCCTGACCGCGATGGATGGCGAGGCGCACAAGAACATCCGCAGCCTGCTGCAACCGGTGTTCATGCCCGATACCGTCAATCGCTGGAAAGAAACCCGGATCGACCGGGTGATTCGCGAGGAGTACCTCAAGCCCATGGTGCCGGCCAAGTCGGCCGACCTGATGGACTTCGCGCTGTATTTCCCCATCCGTGTGATCTATTCGCTGATCGGTTTCCCGGAAGACCGGCCGGAGCAGATCGAGCAGTACGCGGCCTGGGCGTTGGCGATCCTGGCGGGTCCTCAGGTTGACCCGGAGAAGGCCGCGGCGGCACGTGGCGCGGCGATGCACGCCGCACAGGCGTTGTATGACGTGGTCAAGAACGTAGTAGCCGATCGTCGCGCGCAGGGCGGTACGGGCGACGACCTCATCAGTCGCCTGATCCAGGCCGAGTACCAGGGCCGATCCCTGGACGACCATGAAATCGCGACCTTCGTGCGTTCGCTGCTGCCGGCGGCCAGTGAAACCACCACCCGTACCTTCGGCACCCTGATATCGCTGCTGCTCCAGCATCCTGAGGTACTGGAACGAGTTCGCAACGACCGCAGCCTGGTGAACAAGGCCATCGATGAAGCCGTACGCTTCGAGCCCGTAGCCACTTTCAAGGTTCGCCAGGCCGCCCAAGACCTGCAGATCCGCGGTGTATCGATTCCACGAGGGGCGATGGTGCAGTGCATTGTCACCTCCGCCAACCGCGACGAAGACGCCTTCGAAAATGCCGACACTTTCGATATCGACCGTAAGCCCAAACCCTCCTTCGGCTTCGGTTTCGGCCCGCACATGTGTATCGGCCAGTTCGTCGCCAAGACCGAGATCAACTGCGCGCTCAACGCGATTCTCGACCTGATGCCCAATATTCGCCTGGACCCGGACAAACCCGGGCCGGAGATTGTCGGTGCGCAGCTGCGCGGCCCGCATTATCTGCATGTGCTGTGGGATTGAAGCTGCCCCTGCGCGCCGTTGGCGGCCTTGCATGACAACGCTAATTGAACACAATCAAAAAAAGTGTTTAATTAGTTTTGGATCTGCTCTATGCTTCATTCACAACAACAAGCCCGAATGCGAAGGGGATAGCCATGAAAGTTGAAGATCTGATTCTCGTCAGCGTCGATGACCACGCGATCGAGCCGCCCAATGCCTTTGCCCGTCACATGCCGGCCCGCTTCAAGGGGCGTGAGCCGCATGTGGTCAAGAAAGGCGAGCGTGACGTCTGGGTGTTCGAAGAGCAGGCCACCGGTTACATGGGCCTGAACTCCGTGGTCGGCCGGCCGAAAGAGGAATACGGCATGGAGCCGCTGGGCTACGACCAGATGCGTCGTGGTACCTGGAGCATCAAGGACCGCGTCGACGACATGAACGCCAACGGCGTGCTCGGCTCCTTGTGCTTCCCGACGTTCCCAGGCTTTGCCGGACAGCGCTTCCAGGTGCACGGCGACCGCGATGTGTCACTGGCCGCGATCCAGGCTTACAACGACTGGCACCTGCACGACTGGTGCAACGCTGCGCCAGGCCGTTTTATCCCGCTGATGATTGTGCCGTGGTGGGACATGCAAGCGGCGGTCGCCGAGGTCGTGCGCCTCTCCCGGCAAGGCGTGCATGCCGTCTCGCTGTCGGACAACCCGGCCATCCACGGCTACCCGTCGATTCACAGTGACTACTGGGACCCACTGTGGAAGGCGTGCAGCGACAACAAGGTGGTCATCTGCTGCCACATCGGCACCGGCGTGAAAGCGGACCACGCGTCTGACCTGTCGCCTATCGATGCGTGGATCACGTCCATGCCGATCTCCATCGCCAACTCGGCGGCTGACTGGATCTGGGCGCCGATGTGGAAGAAGTTTCCCGACCTGCGCATGGCTCTGTCCGAAGGGGGCATTGGCTGGGTGCCTTATCTGCTGGAGCGTGCCGATTTCACCCACCGCCATCACAACGCGTGGACCAATTCCAACTTCGGCGGGAAGATGCCCAGCGACATCTTCAACAAGCACTTCATCACCTGCTTCATCGAAGACAAATTCGGCCTCAAGAACCTGGATTTCCTCAACGCCGACATGGTCACCTGGGAGAGCGACTACCCGCACTCCGACTGCACCTGGCCCAACTCGCCGGAAACCGCGTGGGAGGGTCTGCAGCACCTGTCCAAGGACGTCATCGACAAGGTCACCCACCTGAATGCGATGCGCGAGTTTTCCTTCGACCCGTTCTCCATTCACGGCCGCGAAAACTGCACAGTCGGCGCGCTGCGGGCCCAGGCCACGCATGTCAGCATTGAGCCTGCGCTGGGCCTGGGCGGCGCCGACCACGGTCGCCATGACAACAAGCCGGTGACCTCTGGAGACATCAACGCGATGTTTGCCCAGGCTGACGCGCAAACCGCGTTGTAAGTCGCCGCCCTTGCTTCAGGCGTCGCGCATCGGCGGCAGGAGCAAGGGGCGGTTCTGTGGTCGCCCCATGCGGGGCGATTGCGCCTGTGTTCAGCGTTAGAGAGCGCATATGGCCATCAGTCAATTCAGCTACAGCTCCATTCCTCCCGAGGCCGAGGCACTTCGCGCGGACGTCCGGGAATTTATCAAGACTCATCTGGCCAATTACCCGCCGACCTTGCGTGCCCATTCCTGGATGGGGTTCGACGCCGGGTTCAGCAAGCAACTGGGCGCCCGCGGCTGGGTCGGCATGGCGCTGCCCAAAGCCTACGGCGGCGCAGCGGCCGGGCCGTTTGCCCGCTATGTGATCATCGAGGAACTGCTGGCGGCCGGTGCCCCCGTGTCGGCTCACTGGATTGCCGACCGGCAAAGCGGACCGTTGATCAACCGCTTTGGCACGGAGGAGCAGAAGCAGCGCTACCTGCCTGCCATCTGCCGCGGTGAAAGCTACTTTTGCATCGGCATGAGCGAGCCCAATTCCGGTTCCGACCTGGCGTCGATCAAGAGCAACGCAGTGCGCGACGGGAACAGTTGGCTACTCAACGGGCAGAAGGTCTGGACCACCAACGCGCACCACTCGCAGTACATGATTGCCTTGGTGCGCACCGGTGAAAAACAGGCCGCGCGTCACGAGGGCATGTCGCAATTCATCGTAGACCTGAGCCTGCCCGGTATCACCATCCGGCCAATCCGCGACCTTGCCGGTGGAGAGCATTTCAACGAAGTGTTTTTTGACAACGTGCGCCTGCCGGGCGACGCGCTGATTGGCAGTGAAGGCAAGGGCTGGGAGCAGGTGACCGCGGAGCTTGCGTTTGAGCGCAGCGGTCCTGAGCGCTTTCTCAGTTGCATGGCGCTGCTCACCACCCTGATCGATGCATTGGGCAAGACGCCTGATGCCTTGCAGGCGCGGGAGGTCGGGCGTCTGACGGCCAGGCTGCTCACGCTGCGCAACATGTCGTTGTCCGTCACCGCACAGTTGGCCGCGGGTGAGCATCCAGCCTGGGCTGCCTCTTGCGTGAAGGATCTGGGCAATGTGTTTGAACAGGAACTGCCGGAAGTCGCGCAGTTGCTGCTGGACGCCGAGCCGCGCCAGTCGGGTGGCAGCGAATACGCCCGGGTGCTGGCCTACCTGACACAGATGGCGCCGTCCTTTTCACTGCGTGGTGGCACGCGCGAGATTCTGCGCGGCATCATTGCCCGCGGGCTGGAGTTGCGATAATGCGCGAACTATTCGAAACGATGATCGAACGCCTGTTCGCCGACCTGGCAACGCCGGCCTACGTGCTCGGCTGCGAGGGCGGCGAGTGGCCGGCCCAATTGTGGTCTGCGCTGGACGATTCAGGCTTTACCCTGGCCGGCGCCCCCGAAGCACTGGGCGGCGCGGGGGCCACTTGGGCGGATATGTATGTAATGGTCCGTGCCGCCGGGCGGCATGCCGTGCCGGCCCCGCTGGGCGAGGCGTTGTTGGCCAACTGGCTGCTGGGCAAGGCCGGCCTCGAAGGGCGCGAGGGTGCCTTGAGCATCGCCGCTCGTGCCGAATTGAGCCTGGCCGATGGCTGCGTCAGCGGTATCGCTCGCGCCGTACCCTGGGGGCGCAATGTTGAGGCGCTGGTCGCCATCGCCATGACTGATACTGGCACTCCACAGGTGGTGCTGCTGCAACGCAGTACGGCCAGCGAACTCACCCTCAGCCTCAACGTGGCCGGGGAGCCGCGTGACGACCTGGTCTTCCGTGGTGCGCGAGTGCTTGCCCACGCACAGCTTCCGGACCGACTCGGCGCCGATGTGCTGGAACTTGGGGGCGCCATGTTGCGCTCGGGGCAGACTGCCGGCGCTCTGCATGCGTTGCTGGAGATGACCGCCAGCTACGCGCGGGAGCGCAAGCAGTTCGGCAAGGCCATCGGCTCCTTCCAGGCCATTCAGCAACAGTTGGCGGTAATGGCCGAGCAGACGGCGGCTGCGGGCATTGCCGCTGAAGCGGCCTTCTGTGAGTCCGACGACGGGCTCGCGGCATTGACCATCACCGTTGCGAAAATCAGCACTGCCGACGCCGCGAGCGTTGGTGCCGGTATCGGCCATTCGGTACATGGCGCCATCGGCTTTACCGAGGAGTATCCCCTTCACCTGCTCAGCCGAAGGCTGTGGGCATGGCGCAGCGAGTTCGGCTCGGCCAGCCTCTGGAGCCAGCGCCTGGGCATGCAGATTTGCCAGGGCGGCAGCGACGGCTACTGGCCGTTGTTGACCTGTCACGGTAAGCAACCTTTGTCTGGCCTTGCGAGTAATCGGCTATGAACCCGTTTCTTCAGATCGAGCGCGAGGGCGGTATCGTCACCGTGCGCATGAATCACCCTGACACCCGCAACGCCCTGACCACGCCGGAGCAGATCCAGGAATTCGTTGACTTGTGCGCCGCGTTGCGTCGCGACACGTCCGCTCGAGTCATGGTACTGACCGGTAATGGCAGCGCTTTCTGTGCCGGCGGCAACGTCAAGGACATGCACGAGCGTGGCGGCATCTTCGCGGGCTCGCCATATGAACTGCGCAACACCTACCGCGACGGCATCCAGCGCATCCCCCTGGCGCTGTACGAACTGGATATCCCGGTGATCGCCGCCGTCAACGGCCCTGCAATCGGTGCCGGCCTTGACCTGGCCTGCATGTGCGACATCCGCCTGGCGTCGACCTCGGCGGTGTTCGCCGAGAGTTTCGTGCGCCTTGGCATCGTGCCGGGCGATGGCGGCGCCTGGTTGCTGCCGCGGATTATCGGTGTGCCCAAGGCCAGCCTGATGTCCTTTACCGGCGATACGATCAATGCGGTCAAGGCGCTGGAGTGGGGGCTGGTCGAGCAGGTGTGCACGCACCAGACACTGATGGCCGAAGCACGCTCGCTGGCCGAGCGTATCGCCAGCAACCCGGGTCACGCGCTACGTTTGTGCAAGCGCCTGCTGCGCGAAGGGCAGCATATGCGCCTGGATTCGCTGCTGGAGCTGTCGGCAGCCTATCAGTCGCTGGCCCACCATACCGAAGACCATCAGGAAGCCGTTTCGGCCTTTGTCGAAAAGCGAACCCCCGACTACCTCGATCGTTGACCGCATATAAGGCACAACCGACGGACTTTTGGAGTATTGAAGATGCGCGGCGTTTTCCGTGAAGACCACAACATGTTCCGCGAGCAGGCACGCCGGTTCGTCGATCGCGAGATCGTGCCCTACCTGCATGAGTGGGAAAAGAACGGCATCGTGCCCAAGGATGTCTGGCTCAAGGCGGGGGAGACCGGCTTGCTGTGCTCCACCGTGCCTGAGGAATACGGCGGCCCGGGTGGAGATTTCGGCCACTCGGCCGTGATGATCGAGGAACTGGCGCGGGCCAATGCCACGGCGGTGGGGTTTACCACCCACTCTGAGATCGTCGCCCCTTACATCGTCGCCTATGGCAGCGAAGAGCAGAAACAGCGCTGGTTGCCGCGCATGGTCAGTGGCGAATTAATTGGTGTGATTGCCATGAGCGAGCCGGATATCGGCAGCGACCTGCGCTCGATGCGCACCTTGGCGCGCCGGGAGGACGATGACTACATTGTTTCCGGACAGAAGACCTTCATTACCAACGGCGGCAACGCTGGTCTGATGGTCACCGCCACCAAGCTCGATCCGAGTGCCAGGGAACTCACGCTGATTTGCGTCGAAGAAGAGCGCGATGGCTTCTCCAAGGGCCGCTTGCTGGAAAAGATCGGTCTGAAAGGCCAGGACACCGCTGAATTGTTTTTCGATGATGTGCGGGTGCCTGTCGCCAACCGATTGGGCGAAGAAGGCCAGGGCTTCAAGTACCTCACCCATCAGTTGGCGTGGGAGCGCCTGATTATCGCGATCCGCGCCGCCCAATCAATTGAGACGCTGCTGCAAGAGACCATCGACTACACCCGCGAACGAAAAGTGTTCGGCAAGCCGGTGCTGGACTTCCAGAACACCCGTTTCAAACTTGCCGAAGCCAAGGCGCAGTTCACCATGCTCAGGGTGTTTGTGGATGATTGCCTGGCCAAGGTCATGCGTGGCGAACTGCCTGCGGACGTAGCCGCCATGGCCAAGCTGCTGGGCTCGGAAATGCAGGGCAAGCTGCTTGACGAGTTCCTGCAGTTGCATGGCGGCTACGGGTTCATGAGCGAGTACAAGATCAGCCGGGCCTGGGTCGATGCGCGTGTTGCGAGGATTTATGGCGGCACCTCGGAAATCATGAAAGAGATCATTGGCCGCACGCTCTAGAGGCTTGCGGGCAGGGCGAGGCGATGACACCGAGCGCTCACCAGAGGAATAGCAACAATGAGCATCTATCGTGCTTTTGCAGTTTTTTGCCTATGCCTTGCCTCCGTGCTTGCGATGGCCCAGCCGCCGTCGACCGATGCCTACGACGCTGAAAGCCAGCGTGCCCAGGCATTGCTGGCCAAGGCTGTGGCCCGCTACCAGGCCAGGGGCGACAGTGCCTTGGCTGAATTCAGTCGCCAGGGCGACTTCGTCGATGGCGAGCTGTACATCTACGTGGTTGATACCTCGGGCGTTATGTTGGCCAGCGGCGGCTCATCGGTGGCTCTGGTCGGCAAATCCGTGGTGAGTGTGCTGGACGACGATCTCAAGGTCGCGTTCCGGCAGGCCATCGAGGAACCTGACGATGGGACTGTCCGCAGCGCTGAATACCGTTGGTGGAACTGGCAGCACGCCAAGGTGGAGCGCAAGCGCGTGTTCTATCGGCGGCTGGGGGATCGGGTAATCTCCGTGGGCTACTACATGCCGCGCTCCAGCCCTGAACAGGCCCGCGCGCTGATGCAGCGGGTCGCCGACCTGGTGCGCAAAGACCCGAATGCAACCTTCGCGCTCATCAATCAGCACGACAAACAGCTCACCCAGGATGACCTCTATGCCTTCGTGGTTGACCTCAAGACCCAGCGCTTTATCGCCCATGGGTTCTTGCCGCGCCTGATCGGTATTGACTTCAAGTCCCTGCGCTCCACCGACGGCAAACCGATCGGCCAAGAGATGCTACGGCAGATGGAAAATCATGAGACCGGAGAGCTCGGCTACCTGTGGCGCAACCCCATGACCGGGCAAAACGAGTTCAAGAAAACCTTTTTGCAACGGGTGAATGGCTATGTGGTCGCGGTGGGTTGCTACAGCGGACAGTAGGCCGGTGCAGGGTTGGCGGGGGCGATGTAATCAATGAGCGATAGCCGTGTTGTGAGCGCCGACAACCGCACGCGGGTGCATTCCGATGTGCAGATCCTTTCCATCATCTGTTTCAACTTCATTGGCTATGTGTGCAGCGGCCTGCCGCTGGCCGTGTTGCCCGGCTTTGTGTTGCATGACCTTGGCCTGACCTCGGTGTTTGCGGGCGCAGTGATCGGCGTGCAGTACCTGGCGACATTGCTGGCACGGCCGCTGGCCGGGAGCGTGGCCGATCGCCTGGGGGCCAGGTGCGCGGTGGTGTGCGGACTCGGCGGCCTGATTGCCAGCGGTCTGCTGACCTGGCTTGCGCTTACGCTCCAGACGCCGTTGTGGCTCAGCCTGACGCCGCTGGTGCTGAGCAGACTCGCCCTGGGCCTGTGCACCGCAATGATCTCCACGCCCTGCTGCACCTGGGCGATTGGCCTTAGCGGTGCGGCGAGCACTGCAAAGGTTATGTCCTGGAACGGTATAGCGGCCTATGGTGGTGTGGCGATTGGCGCACCACTCGGCCGGATGCTGGGAAATACATTCGGCCTCGCCAGTGTCGGGCTGTGTACAGCGGTGCTGGGCTTGGCGTTCGTGCTTGTGGCGCTCGGCAAGCGTCCGGCGCCGGTGGCGGCAGGTGTGCGGTTGGCTTTTCATCGCGTGCTGCTTGCGGTGTTGCCCAACGGTGTTGTGTTGGTGTGCAGCTCGGTGGGCTATGGCGGGTTGATGGCATTTGTGGCGCTGTATTTCGATAGCCTGGGCTGGCAGGGTGCAGCGTTTTGCCTCAGCGGCTTTGGTGCAGGTTTTATCGTCGCCCGGCTGGCATCCCCGGGCATTCTGCAGCGGCTGCGGGGCTACAAGGTGGTTACTGTGTGCCTGCTGGTGCAGACGGCGGGCCTGCTGCTGGTCGGGCTGGCGCCGTCGCCGGTGCTGGTGATCGCGGGTGGGGCCCTGACGGGTATCGGCGTTTCATGGGTCTATCCGGGGCTCGGCATGGAAACCCTCGCGGTGATTCCCGCCGCCAATCGAAATTCGGCGCTGAGCGCGCTTTCATTGTTTTTCGACGTCGCGGTCGGGTTGGCGGGGCCGGTGTTGGGGCTGGTTGCGGCAGGCCATGGCTACGCCTGTGTATTCCTCTTGTCTGCGCTGATGTCATTGAGCGCCGGTGGGCTCGTGCTTTATCTGTATTGGAAACCCAGGTTTTCCCATTATTGAAATCAACCTTGCAGGAGAGGCAGGTCCATGAGCAGTTCCCTTTACGATATTCCCTTGCAGCAGATCGATGGCACCCCGAGCAACCTTGGCCGTTATCGCGGCAAAGTACTACTGCTGGTCAACGTGGCGTCGAAGTGCGGGCTCACCCCGCAGTATGAAGGTCTGGAAAAGCTCTACCAGCGCAAGAAAGACCAAGGGCTGCAGGTGCTGGGTTTCCCCGCCAACAACTTCAAGGAGCAGGAGCCGGGCAACGACGCCGAAATTGCCGAGTTCTGCTCGCTGAACTACGGCATCCAGTTTCCGTTGTTCTCTAAACTGTCCGTCAATGGCGATGATCGCCACCCGCTCTATGCCGAGCTCACGGCTGCACAGCCCGAGACGATTGGTGAGGGCCCCTTCAGGGAGCGGCTCAAGAGCTATGGCGTTGTTTCTGACAAGCGCACGGATGTGCTGTGGAATTTCGAGAAATTCCTGGTCGATCGGAGAGGGGCGGTAGTCGCTCGTTTTGCGCCCGATGTAGCGGCTGATGACCCGCGGTTGTTGGAGGCAATCGACGCTCAACTGGCCCATGAGGCGTGATTGATGCTGACATTCGATACGGTCACCGCGGTTCGCGCACACCTCGCTGACGTGCGTGCGGAGCACCGCCGGATCGCGCTGGTGGCCACCATGGGTAACTTGCACGACGGACATATCGCGCTGGTGGAACTTGCCAGACAAATGGCCGACATTGTGGTGGCCAGTATCTTCGTCAACCCCCTTCAGTTCGGTGCTGGTGAGGACCTGGCCAGTTACCCGAGAACGTTGCACGCCGACCAGAAGCGGTTAGAGGGCGCAGGGTGCGATGTGTTGTTTGCGCCAGGCGTCGAACAGATGTATCCGGATGGCATGCAGGATCTGACTTTTGTCAGGGTGCCGCGGGTGTCACAAGGGTTGTGTGGCGTTTCGCGCCCTGGCCACTTCGACGGTATGGCAACCGTGGTGATCAAACTGCTGAACATCGTCCAGCCAGATCTCGCGGTTTTCGGCGAAAAGGACTACCAGCAGCTTGCAGTCATTCGGGCAATGGTAAGAGACCTCAACAATCCGACGGTGATTGTGGGGGCTCCTACCGTTCGTGCCCCGGACGGCTTGGCGTTGTCCTCGCGAAATGGCTATCTGAGCGAGGCGCAGCGGGCGACCGCGCCTTTGCTACACAAATGCCTGATTGAACTGGCGGCCTTGATACAACAAGGGCAAGAGATCGGCCCACCACTCCAAGGCTGCCGACAGCGATTAGATGCGGCGGGTTTTGAGCTGGACTACCTGGAAGTGAGAAATGCGCGGAGTCTGGAAACGGCGACACATGAGGATGAACAATGGGTAATTCTGGTTGCCGCGCGCCTTGGCAAGACGCGACTGATTGACAACCTGGTGGTGGACCTTCAATTGCTACCCCCAACAATGGATAGATGCCCAGCTCTCGCACAGTGAGCCTAATAAGGTGCGAGCGGCCTACACACAAGCTCAGTACGTCGAGCAGCGACGAGCGATGATGCAGGACTGGGCTAACCGATTGGGTCAGTTGGAGGAGGGCAGGGTCGCAGTGGCGTGTGAATCTGTTCATTCTGCGTGAACAGCAAGGGTTGAAACATCTTCAAGGTGTGCGTTGATCGATACCGCGTTGCTATCCCCTCCGAATAAGTACACAATTGAGGCTAGCCCCAACTCGGGGATTTATGAAAAACCTTATTTTTCAACGGGTAGGATGCCAGATGCGAGTCTCGTTTCCCGCTCCAAATATGGCGCTTCAGAATGGTTTCATGATCATTCTGGAGTGAAAGAAAAAAGGCCCTTCGGGGCCTTTTTTCGTTGCGCGGGAAATCACCGAAAACTGGTAACACCCCAGATTCTTGAGTACACGAAATCTGGAGGTGTCCCGGGGCGGTTTTCAGCTGGAGACACGTTCACGTGGCCCTTTCCCGTGCAACTCAGGCTGGCAGCTTCGCCACCACCTTGATCTCCACCTGGAAGCCGTACAGCCAGGTCACGCCCACGGCAGTCAAGGCCGGGAAGGGCGCTTGCCCCCAGTATTCCGGCACCACCTCCCAGACCTGTTCGAAGATCGCCTGCGGTTCGACCATGAACACGGTGACGTCCTGGACATCGTCGAAGCTGCAACCCGCCGCCGCCAGCACCGCATTCAGGTTGTCGAAGGCGCGGCGCACCTGGGCCTTGAGCTCCGGCTCCGGCGAGCCATCCTCGCGGCTGCCGACCTGGCCGGAAACGAACAGCAAGCCATTGGCGCGCACCGCCGCCGAATAGCGGTTGCGCTCATACAGGGCCTGGCGGCCGGCCGGAAATACCACATCACGCTGATTCATCGCTAACTCCAGACTGTGCAAGAAACATGGCCAAGGTAAGGTCCTTGCCCGGCCCGGATAAACAGGCAATGCTGGCCAACACTGTTTGCAGATCCCAAACAATCCGGAGCTTCGATGGACCGTTTCGATGCGATGCAGGCCTTCGCCCGCGTGGTGGAAACCGGCAGTTTCACCCGCGCGGCCAGCACCCTGCACATGAGCAAGACCACGGTCAGCCAGCTGGTCCAGCAACTGGAGGCGCGGTTGCGGGTCAAGCTGCTCAACCGCACCACGCGCAAGGTAGCGGTGACTGCCGATGGCGCCGCCTACTACGAGCGTGTTCAGGCACTGCTGGCGGCGCTGGAGGATGCCGACACCGCGCTGTCCAGCGCCGCCGTTGCGCCGCGTGGGCGCTTGCGCGTGGATGTGCCCAGTCCGTTCGCCCGCCTGTTGCTGATCCCGGCGTTGCCCGGGTTCCATGAGCGTTACCCGGACATCCAGCTGGACCTGGGCGTCAGCGACCGGCATGTCAGCCTGCTGGATGAAAGCGTCGATTGCGTGATCCGCGGAGGAGAAATCACTGATGCGTCGCTGGTGGCCAGGCATATCGCCGACCTGCCGCTGGAGGTGTACGCCGCGCCGGCTTACCTGGCTGCCCATGGCACCCCCAAGCATCCTGCGCAGTTGCAGGCCGGCGAGCACCGGGTGGTCGGCTATCGCGGCGCGCGCAAGGGACAGACGCTGGTGTTCAGCCTGCAACGGGAGGGCGAGTCCTTGCAGGTCCAGGGACGGTCGAGCCTGGTGGTGGACGATGGCAACGCCTACCTGGCGGCGGGGCAGGCGGGATTGGGCGTGCTGTGGTTGCCGCGCTACATGGCGCTAGGGGCGCTGGCCAACGGCGAACTGGTCAGGCTGTTCGAGGACTGGGAGATTGCGCCAATGCCGCTGTATATCGCCTACACGCCGAACAGGCATGTCAGCGGCAAGTTGCGGGTGTTCATGGAGTGGGTGGTGGAGGTGGTCCGCAGGGGTTGTTCGTAATGGCAATATGATCTCTCCCTGCAACTAATGCCGCAGATTTCTTGATACTCTCCGCACTTCACAGGATGGAGTTTGGGAATGATCAGGAAAATTGCCTTGGTTGCAACTTTGCAACTTGTCCTTGCACCACTCGCGATTGCTGCGGGCGCTGCAGCCGGGAGTTCGGACCTGGCCGGATTGAAGGTGGCGATGGACGACCGCTTGAAGGATGCCGAAAGTGCAAGATTCAAGAATGTGCGCATCGCCAAGAATGGCACTACCTGTGGTTTGGTCAATGCCAAGAATTCATACGGGGCCTATGCGGGCTTTGAACCTTTCCTGGCAATGAAATTGTCCAGCGGAAAATTTTACGTCGTGGGCTTGGGCGAGGCAGCGGGTCAGGTCTGTGAGAAGGACGGCATCTAGCTCAGGGCTCAGCCATCTGATCCGCTCCCGTTCCCGCTGAGCAACAGACGACCGGGTCGGCGCAGGTTCTCCCGCGATCACGATAGCGAACCCGCTGGCGTAATCTCAGGTAGATCCGGTCCGGACTGTGTCGCCAGCAACTCCTCGATCAACCCCATGCACCGCAACAACACCGGCCCCGCCTCATCCTTGCGCCGACTGAGAATGATCGGGCTCACTGCATCCCGGTCGCTCACCCCGGTATATTCCAGATCCGCACGATGTTGCTGGCGCACCGACGCCGGCGCCAGCGTGACGCCAAGACCCGCCGCCACCAGACCCAGCGCCGTCTGCAATTCATTGCTCCACTGGCCGACCTTGACGCTCAAGCCATGGTGGGCGAACAGGGCCAGCACATGGTCGGCATAGCTCGGCCGCGGCGTGGCCGGATACAGCACGAACGCTTCCTTCGCCAGTTGCGCCAGGCTCGGCGTCGTCCCGCACAACCCATGCCCGCGTGGTAGCACCGCCACCAGCGGATCCTCGTACAACACCCGTTGCTCGATGGCCGGATCGTCGATGCGGATGCGTCCGAAACCAATATCGATACGCCCGGCCTTGAGCGCTTCGACCTGCTGCACCGTGGTCATCTCGATCAGGTCCAGTTGCAGTTCGGTGTCGCTGCGCAATTCCCGGGTCAGTTCCGGCAACAGCCCATACAGCGTCGACGGTGCAAAGCCGATACCCAGCCAGTGGCGCTGGCCCTGGCCGATGCGCCGGGTGGTGGTGCCGATCTGTTCCAGTTGCTGGAGCAGGGTGCCGCTCTGCTCGTAGAAGTAGCGCCCGGCCTCGGTCAGGCGCAGCGGCCGGCCGCGCTCCACCAGCACGGTGCCGAGTTCTTCCTCCAGCTGGGCGATCTGCCGGCTCAATGGCGGCTGGGCCATGTGCAGGCGTTCGGCGGCGCGGGTGAAGTTCAGGGTTTCGGCGAGCGCCTTGAAGTAACGCAGGTGGCGAAGCTCCATCAGACTTCCTGGGTATGGTGGCAGAGGTATTCGATATTGGATTGCCAGCCGCCAACAGGCAATCCTTTGCTCAACCCATGAACACCAACGGCAGCGCAGGGGCGCCGCCGGCCACAAGGTACCCAGGCCAATGAGCAATGCAGTGATCGAACAGGTACAGGCGATCATCGTCGACCTGCCCACCATCCGCCCGCACAAGCTGGCGATGCATACCATGCAGCAACAGACCCTGGTGATCCTGCGCCTGCGCTGCAGCGACGGCGTCGAAGGTATCGGCGAGGCCACCACCATAGGCGGCCTGTCCTACGGCTACGAAAGCCCGGAAAGCATCAAGGCCAATATCGACCAGCACCTGGCCCCGGCACTGCTGGGCATGGCCGCGGACAATATCAACGCGGCCATGCTCAAGCTGGACAAGATCGCCAAGGGCAATACCTTCGCCAAGTCCGGCCTGGAAAGCGCCTTGCTCGATGCCCAAGGCAAGCGCCTCGGCCTGCCGGTCAGCGAGCTGCTCGGCGGGCGTGTGCGCGACAGCCTGGAAGTGGCCTGGACCCTGGCCAGCGGCGACACCGCCCGGGATATCGCCGAGGCCGAGCAGATGCTGGAGATCCGCCGCCATCGCATCTTCAAGCTGAAGATCGGCGCCAACCCGCTGGAGCAGGACCTCAAGCACGTGGTGGCGATCAAGAAGGCGCTCGGCGATTACGCCAGCGTGCGCGTCGACGTCAACCAGTACTGGGACGAGTCCCAGGCCATCCGTGGCTGCCAGGTGCTGGGCGACAACGGCATCGACCTGATCGAGCAGCCGATCTCGCGGGTCAACCGCTCCGGCCAGGTGCGCCTGAACCAGCGCAGCCCGGCGCCGATCATGGCCGACGAATCCATCGAAAGTGTCGAGGACGCCTTCAGCCTGGCCGCCGACGGCGCCGCCAGCATCTTCGCCCTGAAGATCGCCAAGAACGGCGGCCCCCGTGCCGTGCTGCGCACCGCGCAGATCGCCGAAGCAGCAGGTATCGCCCTGTATGGCGGGACCATGCTCGAAGGCGCGGTCGGTACCCTGGCCTCGGCCCATGCCTTCCTCACCCTGCGCCAGCTGACCTGGGGCACCGAGCTGTTCGGGCCGCTGCTGCTGACCGAGGAAATCGTCCGCGAGGCCCCGGTGTATCGCGATTTCCAGCTGCATGTGCCGCGCACCCCCGGCCTCGGCCTGACCCTCGACGAGGCGCAACTGTCGCGCTTCGCCCGCCGCTAAAAGGAGATTCCCATGCTGTTCCACGTGAAGATGACGGTGAAATTGCCGGTCGACATGGACCCGGCCAAGGCCACGCAACTCAAGGCAGACGAAAAGGAACTGGCCCAGCGCCTGCAACGCGAGGGCATCTGGCGCCATCTCTGGCGCATCGCCGGGCATTACGCCAACTACAGCGTGTTCGACCTGCCTAGCGTCGAGGCGCTGCACGACACGCTGATGCAGTTGCCGCTGTTCCCCTACATGGATATCGAAGTCGACGGCCTGTGCCGCCACCCCTCGTCGATCCATGCCGACGACCGTTGATCCGATGAAGTCCGGCAGGGCTGGCATCCGCACCCCGGCACTGTTTGTCGCCGGTGAATTGTGCCGACCCCTGCCTTTGCGTACTGTGACCCATAGAGCGCCCGCCACAGGAGCGCCACGACCATAACTATAAAAAAGCGAGTGCCTTGCCGATGGATAGCCGCCTGCTGAGTGACCGCAGTAGCGTGTTTCGACATGCCGACCCCTATGCCGTGTCCGACTACGTCAACCGACACGTCGGCCAGCATTGCATAGGCCTTTCCCGCAGCACCCACCCGCTCGCCAGTCTCAACCATCGCAAGTTCGCCGACCTCGACCTGTGCCGCATCAGCTACGGTGGCAGCGTGCGCGTCACCTCGCCGGCGCTGGAGACCATCTACCACCTGCAAGTGCTGCTCAGCGGCAACTGCCTGTGGCGTGGGCATCAGCGCGAGCATCACCTGGTGCCCGGCGAGTTGCTGCTGATCAACCCCGACGACCCGGTGGACCTGACTTACTCGGAAGACTGCGAGAAATTCATTCTCAAGGTGCCGGTCAAGGTCCTCGAAGCGGTGTGCGACGAGCACCGCTGGCAGCGTCCGGACAGCGGCGTGCGCTTTCTGCGTAACCATTACCGCCTCGACGAACTGGAAGGCTTCGCCAGCCTGCTGGCCATGGTCTGCCAGGAAGCCGAGGCCAGCGACCCGCTGCTGCGGGTGCAGAGCCACTACAGCCAGATCGTCGGCAGCAAGTTGCTGTCGCTGCTGACCACCAACATCCGCCGCGAGAGCCTGGGCACGTCCTCCGCCAGCTTCGAGCGGATCACCGACTACATCGAGCGCAACCTCAAGCAGGAACTGTCCAGCGAACACCTGGCCGAGCAGGCGCGGATGAGCGTGCGCTCGCTGTATGCGCTGTTCGAGCGCCAGCTCGGCATCACGCCCAAGCAGTACATCCGCCAGCGCAAGCTGGAATGCATCCACGCCTGCCTGAGCGACCCGGATTGCCTGGTGCGCAGCCTCACCGAGCTGGCCCTGGATTACGGTTTCCTGCACCTGGGGCGCTTCTCCGAAAGCTATCGCCGGCAATTCGGCGAACTGCCCTCCGACACCCTCAAGCGCCGGGCCTGAAACAGCAACCCTGTGGGAGCTCACCCAGCCTTTCAGGCTGCGCTGTCACACAGAGAGCAGGTCCAAGAGCGACGCGGCCCCCTGTGGGAGCGGGTTTACCCGCGATTGCGTCCGTGAGTTCACTATCGCAATCGCGGGTAAACCCGCTCCCACGGGGGCCGCGTCGTGCTTTTTTACCTTTACCTACACCCCTGCAAAAAACGGATAGCGGTCTGCAAAAACCGGATATCGAGCCCATCGCCACCCGCCTAATCTGGCCTCCGTCAGATAATAAAAACGGAGGTCCCGGCCATGACCCTGGGAATCGACTACCTGAATGCCCTGCTTGAGGAAGACAAGGACCAAGGCATCTACCGCTGCAAGCGGGAGATGTTCACCGATCCGCGGTTGTTCGAACTGGAGATGCAGCACATCTTCGAGGGCAACTGGATCTACCTGGCCCACGACAGCCAGATCCCCAACAACAACGACTTCCTCACCACCACCATGGGGCGCCAGCCGATCTTCATCGCGCGCAACAAGGACGGTGAGCTGAACGCCTTCCTCAACGCCTGCAGCCACCGCGGCGCGATGCTCTGCCGGCACAAGACCGGCAACCGCTCCAGCTACACCTGCCCGTTCCACGGCTGGACCTTCAACAACAGCGGCAAGCTGCTCAAGGTCAAGGATCCGAGCGCGGCCGGCTACCCGTCCTCGTTCAACTGCGAAGGCTCCCACGACCTGACCAGGGTGGCGCGCTTCGAGTCCTACCGCGGCTTCCTGTTCGGCAGCCTGAATGCCGATGTGAAGCCCCTGGTGGAGCACCTCGGCGAGTCGGCGAAGATCATCGACATGATCGTCGACCAGTCCCCGGATGGCCTGGAAGTGCTGCGCGGCTCCAGTTCGTACATCTACGAAGGCAACTGGAAGCTCACTGCCGAAAACGGCGCCGACGGCTACCACGTCAGCTCCGTGCACTGGAACTACGCCGCCACCCAGAACCAGCGCAAGCAGCGCGAGGCCGGTGAAGAAATCAAGACCATGAGCGCCGGCAGCTGGGCCAAGAACGGCGGCGGCTTCTACTCCTTCGAGCATGGCCACCTGCTGCTCTGGACCCGCTGGGCCAACCCCGAGGACCGCCCGGCCTTCGAGCGCCGCGACGAACTGGCCCGCGACTTCGGCCAGGCCCGCGCCGACTGGATGATCCAGAACTCGCGCAACCTGTGCCTGTACCCCAACGTCTACCTGATGGACCAGTTCAGTTCGCAGATCCGCATCGCCCGGCCAATCTCCGTGGACAAGACCGAGATCACCATCTACTGCATCGCCCCCCGTGGCGAAAGCGCCGAGGCGCGGGCCAAGCGTATCCGCCAGTACGAGGATTTCTTCAACGTCAGCGGCATGGCCACCCCGGACGACCTGGAAGAGTTCCGCTCCTGCCAGACCGGCTACGGTGGCGGTCGCGGCTGGAACGACATGTCCCGCGGTGCCGAGCACTGGGTGGAAGGCGCCGACGAGGCGGCCAGGGAAATCGACCTGCATCCGCTGCTCTCCGGCGTGCGCACCGAGGACGAGGGCCTGTTCGTCCTGCAGCACAAGTACTGGCAGGACACCATGCTCAAGGCCGCCAGCAGCGAACCGCAACTGATCCCCGTGGAGGCCGTGTGATGAGCGCCCTTTACGAAACCGTGCGCGACTTCCTCTACCGCGAAGCGCGCCTGCTCGACGACGCCCGGTGGGATGAATGGCTGGAGCTGTACGCCGCCGACGCGACCTTCTGGATGCCGTCCTGGGACGACAACGACAGCCTCACCGAAGACCCGCAAAGCGAGATCTCGCTGATCTGGTACGGCAACCGTGGCGGCCTCGAAGACCGGGTGTTCCGCATCAAGACCGAACGCTCCAGCGCGACCATCCCGGATACGCGGACCTCGCACAACCTAAGCAATATCGAGATCGTCGAGGAAGGCGATGGCCAGTGCCAGGTGCGCTTCAACTGGCACACCCTGAGCTTCCGCTACAAGACCACCGACAGCTATTTCGGCACCAGCTTCTACAGCCTCGACCTGCGCGGCGGGCAGCCGCTGATCAAGGCCAAGAAGGTGGTCCTGAAGAACGACTACGTGCGTCAGGTCATCGACATCTACCACATTTGAATCACCCGGCAAGGCGTGGTTGGCGACCCTCGGGGCGCCAGGCCCGCGGCCGCGTGCGAGGTGTACCATGAGCTTCCAGATCGCGCTCAATTTCGAAGACGGCGTCACCCGCTTCATCGACGCCACCGCCAGCGAAACCGTGGCCGACGCCGCCTATCGCCAGGGCATCAACATCCCGCTGGACTGCCGCGACGGCGCCTGCGGCACCTGCAAGTGCTTCGCCGAAGCCGGTCGCTACGACATGGGCGACAACTTCATCGACGACGCCCTCAGCGCCGACGAACTGGAGCAAGGCTACGTGCTGACCTGCCAGATGCGCGCCGAAAGCGATTGCGTGGTGCGCGTGCCGGCTTCGTCGCAACTGTGCAAGACCGAGCAGGCCAGTTTCGAGGCGGCCATCAGCCAGGTGCGCCAGTTGTCCGAGAGCACCATCGCCCTGTCGATCAAGGATGAATCGCTGTCGCGCCTGGCCTTCCTGCCGGGGCAATACGTCAATCTCAAGGTGCCCGGCAGCGAGCAGACCCGCGCCTACTCCTTCAGCTCGCTGCAGAAGGATGGCGAGGTCAGCTTCCTGATCCGCAATGTCCCCGGCGGGCTGATGAGCAGCTTCCTCAGCGGCCTGGCCAAGGCTGGCGACCGCATGACCCTGACCGGTCCGCTGGGCAGCTTCTACCTGCGCGAGGTCAAGCGCCCGTTGCTGCTGCTGGCTGGCGGTACCGGCCTGGCACCGTTCACCGCGATGCTGGAGAAGATCGCCGGACAGGGCAGCGCGCATCCGCTGCATCTGATCTACGGCGTCACCAACGACTTCGACCTGGTCGAGCTGGAACGCCTGGAGCGCTTCGCCGCCGAGATCCCCAACTTCACCTTCACCGCCTGCGTGGCCAACCCCGGCAGCCAGTACCCGAACAAGGGCTATGTCACCCAGCACATCGCCCCGGGCCACCTCAACGACGGCGATGTCGATGTCTACCTGTGCGGTCCGCCGCCGATGGTCGAGGCGGTCAGCCAGTACCTGCGTGAACAGAACATCGCCCCGGCCAATTTCTACTACGAGAAATTCGCCGCCGCCGTCTGAACCCTTTTTTACGGGGTTGCCCCGTCGTGCGGGCAGGGTGACCCCTTTTTTATTCGAGGTCGTGATGAACAGATTCGACGACAAAATCGCGCTGGTGACCGGCGCCGCCCAAGGCATTGGCCGGCGGCTGGTCGAGCGCCTGCTCGGCGAGGGGGCGCGGGTGATCGCCGTGGACCGTTCCGAGCTGGTGTTCGAGTTGGAGCAGGGCGAGCGCCTGCTGGCGCTGACCGCCGATCTTGAGCAGTACGGCGATTGCCAGCAGGTGATGGCGGCGGCGGTGGAGCGCTTCGGCCGCCTCGACATCCTGGTCAATAACGTCGGCGGCACCATCTGGGCCAAGCCGTTCGAGCATTACCAGCAGCACGAGATCGAAGCCGAAGTGCGTCGCTCGCTGTTCCCCACCTTGTGGTGCTGCCATGCGGCACTGCCGTACATGCTGGAGCAGGGCAGGGGCGCGATCGTCAACGTGTCGTCCATTGCCACCCGCGGGGTCAACCGCGTGCCCTATGGCGCGGCCAAGGGCGGGGTGAACGCGCTGACCGCCTGCCTGGCCTTCGAGAACGCCGGGCGCGGCATCCGTATCAACGCCACGGCTCCCGGCGGCACCGAGGCCCCGCCCCGGCGCATCCCGCGCAACAGCGCGCAGCAGAGCGAACAGGAGCAGGGCTGGTACCAGCAGATCGTCGACCAGACGATCGACAGCAGCCTGATGAAGCGCTACGGCAGCCTCGACGAGCAGGTTGGCGCGATCCTCTTCCTGGCTTCCGACGAGGCTTCCTATATCACCGGCACGACCCTGCCCGTAGGCGGTGGCGACCTCGGTTGACCCCTTGCCCGACACGGTTTCTCCACAACAAAAACAAGAGATGGATGCCATGCGAAAAATCGACGTACACCAGGTCATCGACCAGGCGCCCTTTACCCGCTTTCACTGGATGGTGATGTGCTGGTGCGCCCTGCTGCTGATCTTCGACGGCTACGACCTGTTCATCTACGGCGTGGTCCTGCCGGTATTGATGAAGGAGTGGGGCCTGACTCCGTTGCAGGCCGGCGCCCTTGGTAGCTACGCCCTGTTCGGCATGATGTTCGGCGCCCTGGCCTTCGGCAGCCTGGCGGACAGGATCGGGCGCAAGAAGGGCATCGCCATCTGCTTCGCCCTGTTCTCCAGCGCCACCCTGCTCAACGGCTTCGCCAGCAGCCCCACCGAGTTCGGTATCTATCGCTTCTTCGCCGGCCTCGGCTGCGGCGGCCTGATGCCCAATGCCGTGGCCCTGATGAACGAATACGCACCCAAGCGCCTGCGCAGCACGCTGGTGGCGATCATGTTCAGCGGCTACTCGGTAGGCGGCATGCTCTCGGCCGGCATCGGCATCTACATGCTGCCGCGCTTCGGCTGGGAATCGATGTTCTTCGCCGCCGCGCTGCCGCTGTTGCTGCTGCCGGTGATTCTGTACTACCTGCCGGAGTCGATCGGCTTCCTCGTGCGCCAGGGCCGTGGTGAACAGGCCAAGGCCCTGCTCAAGCGCCTCGATCCGTCCTGCATGGCGCAGCCTGACGATGTGCTGGAAGCCCACGACAGCAAGGGCAAGAGCGTCTCGGTGCTGGAACTGTTCCGCGGCGGCCTGGCGGTGCGCACCCTGTCGGTGTGGGTGGCGTTCTTCTGCTGCCTGCTGATGGTCTATGCCCTCAGCTCCTGGCTGCCAAAGCTGATGGCCAGCGCCGGCTACAGCCTGGGTTCGAGCCTGTCGTTCCTCCTTGCCCTGAATTTCGGCGGCATGGCCGGGGCCATTCTCGGCGGCTGGCTGGGCGACCGCTTCAACCTGGTCAAGGTCAAGATCGCCTTCTTCCTCGCCGCGGCGGTGTCCATCAGCCTGCTCGGGGTCAACAGCCCGATGCCGGTGCTGTACCTGCTGATCTTCATCGCCGGCGCCACCACCATCGGCACGCAGATCCTCCTGTATGCCGGCGCTGCCCAGCTGTACGGGCTGTCGATCCGCTCCACCGGCCTGGGCTGGGCCTCGGGCATCGGCCGCAACGGCGCCATCGTCGGCCCGCTGCTGGGTGGTGCGTTGATGGGCATCAACCTGCCGCTCCAACTGAACTTCATCGCCTTCGCCATTCCCGGCGCGGTCGCTGCCCTGGCCATGACCGTGCATGTCCTCAGCGGCAAGCGCCAGGGCCTGGTTGCGGCGCCCGCAGCAGCTCGCGGGTAAGGCAAGGACGCTTTGCGACACCCACACAGACAACAAGAGGTGAACACCATGACCGTGAAGATTTCCCACACTGCCGATGTCCAGAAGTTCTTCGAAGAGGCCGCTGGCCTTGGCAATGACGACGGCAGCCCGCGCCTGAAACGCATCATGCTGCGCGTGCTGCAGGACGTGGCGTGCATCGTCGAGGACCTGGAGATCAGCGAGGACGAGTTCTGGAAGACCGTCGACTACCTCAACCGCCTGGGCGGCCGTAACGAAGCCGGCCTGTTGGTGGCGGGCCTGGGCATCGAGCACTTCCTCGACCTGCTGCAGGATGCCAAGGACGCCCAGGTCGGCCTCACCGGCGGTACCCCGCGGACCATCGAAGGCCCGCTGTACGTGGCCGGTGCGCCGCTGGCCGAGGGTGAGACGCGGATGGACGACGGCAGCGAGGAGGGCATCGCCACCCTGATGTTCCTCGACGGCCAGGTGCTCGACCCGCAGGGCCAGCCGATCGCCGGGGCCATCGTCGACCTGTGGCATGCCAACACCAAGGGCACCTATTCGTTCTTCGACCAGAGCCAGTCCGAGTACAACCTGCGCCGGCGCATCGTCACCGATGCCGAAGGCCGCTACCGCGCACGCAGCATCGTGCCGTCCGGCTATGGCTGTGATCCGCAGGGGCCGACCCAGGAATGCCTGGACCAGCTGGGGCGGCACGGCCAGCGTCCGGCCCATGTGCATTTCTTCATCTCGGCGCCGGGGTATCGCCACCTCACCACCCAGATCAACCTGTCCGGCGACAAGTACCTGTGGGACGACTTCGCCTACGCCACCCGCGAGGGGCTGGTCGGCGAGGTGCAATTCCGCGAGGACGGCGCCCGGGGTGTGGCGGGGCGCTATGCCGAGCTGAGCTTCGACTTCCAGTTGCAGGAGGCTCCTGATGCGGCTGCCGAGGTGCGCAGCAAGCGGCCTCGGGCGTTGCAGGAAGCCTGACCTCGCAGCTCTTACCGGCGAGCGCGATACCTGTGGGAGCGGGTTTACCCGCGATGGCGTCGGTGATGCCACCATCGCAATCGCGGGTGAACCCGCTCCTACAAGATTCGCGTTGCGGTAATCAAAGAGGTGCATGCCAATTGCACCTGC
>NZ_JAZDQN010000028.1:0-87957 GCF_036324125.1 Pseudomonas ulcerans
CGGAGCGCAGCGTAGGGCCGGATGCAGGAGCAGGCGTTTTTGGTTACTTTTGCCGCCCAGCAAAAGTGACCCGCCGTGAAGGCGGAAGGGGCCGGCAGAGCCGCCGCAGGTAATGGATAAGCTCGCAGCACCAGCACCAGCACCTCAAAGCGAAAAAGAAGTGTAGATACCATGCCGGGCCCGCCGACGATTCGTGATCCACACGCAAGAATCTTGTTCCCCACCAGCGGTTTTTCCACCTCGTCGGCCCCGGGATACTACCCTCATTCCCACCCCACCGATGAGGACCTCCCATGACCCTTCCCCTGTTCGGCCTCGGCACCTTCCGCCTCAAGGACCAGGTGGTCATCGACTCCTTGTCGATGGCCCTTGAGCTGGGCTACCGGGCCATCGACACGGCGCAGATCTATGGCAACGAGGCCGAGGTCGGCCAGGCCATCGCCGCCAGCGGCGTGGCCCGCGACCAGTTGTACCTGACCAGCAAGATCTGGACCGACAACCTCGGCGCCGACCGCCTGATCCCCAGCCTCAAGGAAAGCCTGCACAAGCTGCGCACCGACCACCTCGACCTGACCCTGATCCACTGGCCGTCGCCCAAGGGCGCGGTACCGGTCGCCGAATTCATGGGCGCCCTGCTGGAAGCCAGGGCCCAGGGCCTGACCCGCGAGATCGGCGTATCCAACTTCACCATCGACCTGCTGCGCCAGGCCATCGCCGTCACCGGCCCGGGCCAGATCGCCACCAACCAGGTCGAGCTGCACCCGTACCTGCAGAACCGCCGCCTGGTGGAGTTCATGCAAACCCAACAAGTCGCCGTGACCTCCTACATGACCCTCGGCTACGGCAAGGTTCTGCAGGATCCGCTGATCCAGGAAATCGCCACGCAGCACAACGCCACCCCGGCACAGGTAACCCTGGCCTGGGCCATGCAACTCGGCTACGCGGTGATCCCCTCCTCGACCCGCCGGGACAACCTGGCCGGCAACCTCAAGGCCGTCGGCCTGCGCCTCGATGATGCCGACATGGCGCGCATCGCCACGCTGGACAGCGGCCTGCGCCTGACCGATCCGGCCGGCCTGGCACCGCAGTGGGACTGAGTCAGCCCTGGTCGGTGCACCCCGAGGACAGCTTGCGGTAGTTCAACGCACGCTCCTGGCCCTTGGAGTCCAGGTAGGTCATGGTCGCCACCACCACCTTGCACTGGTAGTCGGTGGCGGGCTCACGCAGGTCCAGCACCTTGGCCACATCCAGGTGCATGCCGTACCGGTAGTCCATCGGGACCGGCGCCTGGGTGGCCTGGGCGGCAGCGGACAGGAGCAGCAGGGGCAGCAACATCACACGCAATTTCATGGCGAATCTCCTCGTTTCAAGGTCATGCACCGAGTTGCGGTCACATCACCTTTGAGTGTGGATTCGCTTTGTTTGCTCCGTGCTCCGAGGGGATCAACGGCAGGCAAATCGGGTAACCTGACGAACTGCCTGCCCGCCCGGAAACCCACCTCCATGGAACTGCACATCACCCTGCACGGCCGCAAGGACCTTGCCGACCAGCTGTACCGGCAATTGCGCGACGGCATCGACAGCGGTCGCCTCGCTGCGGGCACGCAACTGCCGCCGACGCGGCTGCTGGCCGAGCAACTGGGGGTGTCGCGCAAGACCGTGGCCGAGGCCTATTCGCGCCTGACCTACGACAACCTGCTCAGTGGCCAGGTCGGCCGCGGCACATTCATCACCCCTCAGCCTCTGGCCGGCGCACCGCAGCGCCACGACACGCCCCTGGCCAGCGCCGCCAGCCTCGAACGCTGGCGCGCCCGCGGCCTGCCCATGGGCCGCCCGGCGCTGGAGCAGCCGTCGCGCTACGACTTTGCCGGTGGCGTGTCGAGCAAGGCCCACTTCCCCTTCGATAGCTGGCGCCAGTGCAGCCAGCACGCCCTGCGCCAATGCCAGCGCAGCACCACACGCTACGGCGATGCCCGCGGCCTGGCGGAACTGCGCGAAGCCATCGCCCGGCATATCGCCTTCGCCCGTGGCGTGCACTGCGACGCCGACAATGTGCAGGTGTGCAGCGGTGCACAGCAGGCCCTGGACCTGATCGCCCGGGTGCTGATCGAGCCGGGGTGCACGGTGGCCATGGAGGATCCCGGCTATCCGCCGGCCAGGCATCTGTTCGAAGCCCTGGGTGCGCGCATCCAGCATGTGCCGGTGGAGGCCGAGGGCATTCGCGTCGAGTTGATCGAAGCGGGCGTGCGGCTCATCTACGTGACGCCGTCGCATCAGTTCCCGCTGGGCATGCCCATGGCCCTGGCCCGCCGCCACGCCCTGCTGGCCCGCGCCGCCGAGCTGGGCGCGGTGATCGTCGAGGACGACTACGACAGCGAGTTCCGCTACGAAGGCCGCCCCACCGACGCCCTGCAGAGCCTCGACCAGCACGGCCTGGTGGCCTATGTCGGGACCTTCTCCAAGACCGTGCTGCCGGAGCTGCGCCTGGGCTACGCGATCCTGCCGCCGGCCTTGCTGGAGCCGGTGCGGATCGCCAAGCAACTGAGCGACTGGCACACCTCGACCCTGAGCCAGTGGACCCTGGCGCGCTTTATCGGCGAGGGACATCTGCAACGGCATATCCGCCGCTGCCACGGGCTCTATGCGGCGCGGCGCGAACGTATCCTGCAGCGCCTGGACGCGGACCTGAGCCCCTGGTTCGAGGCGGTGCCGAGCACTGCCGGCTATCACCTCAGCGCCCTGGCCAAGGACGCGCTGGACGTGGAGTTCGTCATCGCCCTGGCGCGCAAGGTGGAAGTCGGCCTGTACTCGCTGCGGCCGTTCTACAGCGAGGCGCCGCCGCAGCCCGGCCTGCTGCTGGGCTTCGGCGCCATCGAGTTGCTGGATATCGACCCGGCGCTGGACCGCCTGCGCGATACCTTGCAGTCCCTCAGTTGAGCACGCTGGCCGTGGCACCGCGCGCGGCCATGGCGCTGGCATAGCCGCGCGGGGCGAAGCGGCCGGTGACCAGCAGCATCAGCACCACGGTGACCGTCAGCAGGGTCCAGGAGGCCTGGAAATCGCCGCTGATATCCCGCAGCCAGCCGGTCAGGTACGGCACCAGGCCGGTGATGATGAAGCCGATGCCCTGGACGAAGGCCGCCAGGCCACCGGCCTGGCGCGGGTCCCGGAGGTGTTCCAGGGTGAGGGTCAGGCTCAGGCTGAAACAGGCGCCGAGGCCGAAGCCGATCAGCCCGACCCACAGTCCCGGCGACAGCGCCGGGTCCAGCAGCAGGCCGGAGAAGCCCAGCAGTTGTGCAGTCAATGCCACCCACAATCCCGGGCGGCGATCCGCAATGCGCCGCAGCAACAGCGGCAGGCCGAGGGCGCCCAGCACCTGGAAGATGGTCATCAGGCCCACCAGCTCTCCGCCACCACGGGCACTGCCGCCAACCTGCTGATAGTAGGCCGGCAGCCAGGCCACCATGCTGGTGTAGCCGCCATTGATCAGACCGAAATACACCGCCAGCAGCCAGGCCCGGCGATTGCCGAAGAAATGTCCGCCGCCGCTGCCACTGCGGCCGACGGCGCCTTCCAGGGTGGGACCGACCAGCCCCAGCAGCAGAAACGCCAGCAGCACCGGCAGCAGCCACACGCCAAGCCCGGCCTGCCAGTGGCCGAATGCCTCGGCGACCCGCGGCCCCAATACCGCCGCCAGGCCGCCACCACTCATCAGCGCCGCCGAATACACGCCCATGGCCAAGGCCAGGCGCCGCGAGAACCAGCGGTTGACCAGCCCCGGCATCAGCGCCTGGACGAAGGCCACGCCCACCCCGGCCAGCACCGCACTGGCAATCAGCGCGGTACCGCTGCCCAGCAACAGGCGCCACAGGCAGGCCAGGCCAATGGCCGCAAGGCCGAGCAGCAAGCCGCCCTGCTCGCTCAGCCAGCGCCGCAGCCAGGGTTGCAACAGCGGCACCAGGCCCATGCACAGCACCGGCAGCGCGGTCAGCAATGCCGCCTGCTGGTAGCCGATGCCGGTGCCGGCGCGGATGTCTTCCAGCAACGGGCCGATGCTGGTGAGGATCGGTCGCAGGTTCAGGGTGACCGCGATCACCAGGGCCATCAGCGCGGCGCCGCGCCAGCGGGAAGTCGCCGGGATCATGCCGGGCGTACCTGCTGCCACAGGGCGTAGAGCCCTTCCTCGCCCGCCGGCTTCAGCGGGCGCAGCGCCACCGACTGCTGCTGCGGCGGCCGGGCCATCTGCGCGTAGACGGCTGCGGTGGAAAGGCCAAAGGGCGCGCCCTCGTCGTTGTCGTAGGCGAACCAGGCACGCTCGATGCCGCACAGGTGCATGGCGGCCAGGCACATCGGGCAGGGATGGCCGCTGGCGTAGATCTCGCAGCCGTCCAGGCGCGACCGGCCCAGGACCTGGCTGGCCTGACGGATCGCCTGCAATTCGGCGTGGGCGGTAGGGTCGTTGCTGGCATGGATCTCGTTGACCGCTCGGGCGATCACCTGGCCGTCGCGCACCAGCACCGCACCGAAGGGCCGGCCACCGGCGTGGACGTTGTCCCGGGCCAGGGCCAGGGCTTCGCGCATGAAGGCTTCGTTGGGCATGTTCGGACTCCTGACGAATGAGGCGCGATTATCCCGGGCGGCAGGTGTAGCATGAAATTAATTGATTTCATGCATACCAGTGGATTTACGCATGCTTGACCCGCTTCTGCTTCGCGCCTTCGTCACCGTGTTGGAAACCGGCAACTTCACCCGCGCCGCTGAGCGCCTGCACCTGACCCAGTCCACCGTCAGCCAGCAGATCATCCGCCTGGAACAGAGCCTTGGCGCCCGCCTGCTGGACCGCAGCCAGCGCCAGGTGTGGCCGACCGAGGCCGGCGAGCGGCTGCTGGGCTATGCCCGGCGGATCCTGCGCCTGGAGGAAGAAGCACGCCAGGCCATGCTGCCGGCCCAGGCGCAGACCGCCCTGCGCCTGGGTGCGCCGGAGGACCTGGCAGGCGAGCTGCTGACCGAAGCCCTGCGCGGCTTTATCGGCGAGCGCCCGCATCTGCGCCTGGAGGTGGAAAGCGGCTTGAGCAATCCGCTGCTGCACCTGTACCGCAATGGCGAGCTGGACATCCTCCTGGTCAAGCAATGGGGTGCCGACCGCGATGCCCATGCGCGCTGGCCGGAGCCGCTGTCCTGGGTGTGCAGCGCCCGCGGCATGGTGGCGGACGAGCCGTTGCCGCTGGTGGTGTTCCCGGTGGGGGCGTTGTATCGGCAGGAGATGATCCATGCCCTGGAAAGCAGCGGGCGGGCGTGGCGGATCAGCTATTCCAGTACCAGCCTGGCGGGGTTGGGGGCGGCGGTGAGTGCCGGGCTCGGCGTGAGCCTGATTCCCGCGCGCTGCGTGCTGCCGGGGCATCGGGTGCTGGGACGGGAAGAAGGCTTCCCGCCGGTGGAGGGGCTGGAGCTGGCGCTCTATGCGCGAACCGGGCTGGATGAGGACGGTGTGGCGTTGCGCGACCTGCTGGCGGGGTTGTGTGAGGTGCGGTCACAGGCCTGACGATTGGCCTCCCGAAATCTTCCGGAATTGGCTATTCGGTCCGCAGCCCACGCCGCTTAAGGTGTTCTCCATTCCCTCATCACCTACGGAGCACCTGCAATGACCACCACCCGAATCGAATGGGCCAAGCACGCACCCGAAGCCTACAAGGCCATGATCGGCCTGGAGCAGGCCATGGTGAAATCCGGCCTGGAACACTCGCTGCTGGAGCTGATCCGCCTGCGCGCCTCGCAGATCAACGGCTGCGCCTACTGCGTGAACATGCATGCCAACGACGCGCGCAAGGCCGGCGAGACCGAGGCACGCCTGCAGACCCTCAGCGTCTGGGCCGACACCACCTACTTCACCCCACGGGAACAAGCCGCCCTCGCCTGGGTCGAGAGCCTCACCCGCCTGCCGGAAAAGCACGCGCCGCAGCATCAGTACGACGCGCTGCTGGAGCATTTCTCGGAAAGCGAAGTGGTGAACCTGACCCTGGCCATCGCCACCATCAACGCCTGGAACCGCTTCGGCGTCGGCTTCGCCATGGTTCCGGCCTAAACGGCAGCCAGCCTCTGGCGATAACTGCCGGGACTCTCACCGGTCCACTTCTTGAACGCCCGGTGAAACGCACTGGGCTCCTGGAAGCCGGTCTGCGCGGCGATCTCGGCGACACTGAGGTCGCTGTCGCGCAGGCATTCGAAAGCCATGGCCCGGCGCACCTCATCCTTGATCTGCTGGAACGAGCAGCCCTCGCGCTCCAGTTGCCGGCGGAAACTGCTCGGGCTGAGTCCCATCTCCCCCGCCAGCCCCAGCAAGGTCGGCCACTGGTCGTACTCACGCTGGCGCAGGTGCCGGTAAACCCGAGCCGCCAGGCCGTTCTGGTTGCGCCAGCGCACCACCAGCCCTTGCGGCGCGCTGCGCAGGAAGGTCTTCAACGCCCCCAGGTCCTGTATCACCGGCAACTTCAGGTAGTCGGCGGAAAACTCAAGCTCCGTTCGCCCGCTGCCCAGTTGCAGGTTCGGCCCCCATAGCAGGGCATCGTCCTCCAGCCGCACCCGCGCATCGGTCAACTCGGTACGGTCGATGGCGATGCGTCGCCCGCCCAGCCAGCACAGCAGGCTGATCACCAGCACCAGCAGGGTTTCCTCGGCATAGACACGGCGCTGCGGGTCGGCGATATCCGACTCCAGGCTGATCACCGCCCGCTGGCCACGCAGGCTGAGGCTGCCGCGCAGGTCGCGCAGGAACAGGCCGAAATAGTTCAGGCACTGGCGCAGGGCCTTTTCCAGGGTCGGCTCCTGGATCAATCCGCGACAGATCAGGGCGAAGCTGCCCAGGGGCATGCCGTGGCTGTCGAGGTGGAAGAATTCGTCGTCGAGGGCTTCGATCAGCAGCAGCCACAAGCGCGCGAAGGCCGTCGCCGGCACCCGCGCACTGCTATCGTCAAGCACCGCGGGATCGATGCCGGCCTGGCGCAACAGCACCGCGGCCCGCGCGGGCTGGTCGCGCAGGGCATAGAGCATGATGTGGACGAAATACACCGCGACCGAATCGTTTTCCCGCATGGCAGTTCCGCAAGCGCCGGCCCTTCATTGCAAAAAATGACAGGCAGGCTGGACAGTTAAGGCATAGGCCGGCAAACCCGCGTTGCCTAGACTCGCAGACAACCCGGGCGTGACCGGGCGCCATTCTCGCAGAGCGGGAGGTGCCCCGCCACGCCTTCGCCCATTGGAGTGGATCATGAATAGCAACGATATCTACGTAGTCAGCGCCGTGCGCTCGCCCATCGGCACCTTCGGCGGTTCGCTCAAGGACCTGCCGCTGGCCGACCTGGCCACCCAGGTCACCCGCGCCGCCATCGAACGCTCCGGCGTCGCCGCCGAGCAGATCGGCCATGTGGTGATGGGCAACGTGATCCCCACCGAAGCCCGCGATGCCTACCTCGGCCGTGTCGCCGCGATGAACGCCGGCATTCCCAAGGAAACCCCCGCTTTCAACGTCAACCGCCTGTGCGGTTCGGGCCTGCAGGCCATCGTCTCGGCCGCGCAGACCCTGCAACTGGGCGAAGCCGAAGCCGTGCTGGCGGCCGGCGCCGAAGCCATGAGCCGCGGCCCCTACCTGCTGACCCAGGCCCGCTGGGGCGCACGCATGGGCGACATGAAGAGCATCGACTACATGCTCGGCATCCTGCACGACCCGTTCGAAGGCTTCCACATGGGCATCACCGCGGAAAACGTCGCGGCCAGGCACGGCATCAGCCGCGAGATGCAGGACGAAGTGGCGATCACCAGCCAGCAACGTGCCGCCCGCGCCATCGCCGAAGGCCGCTTCGACAGCCAGATCGTCGCCATCGAAGTGCCCGGCCGCAAGGGCCCGGTGCAGTTCAAGGTGGACGAGCATGTGCGCGGTGAAGTCAGCAGCGAACAGCTGGCCGGCATGAAGACCGCGTTCAAGAAGGACGGCAGCGTCACCGCCGGCAACGCCAGCGGCCTGAACGACGGCGCGGCGGCGCTGGTCCTGGCCACAGGCGCGATGGTCGAGCGCGAAGGCCTGAAACCGCTGGCCCGCCTGGTGGCCTACGCCCATGCCGGCGTCGAGCCGGAACTGATGGGCCTGGGCCCGGTCCCGGCGACCCAGAAAGTGCTGGCCAAGGCCGGCATCAGCGTCGCCGACCTCGATGTCATCGAATCCAACGAAGCCTTCGCCGCCCAGGCCTGCGCCGTGTCCAAGCTGCTCGGCTTCGACCCGGAGAAGGTCAACCCCAACGGCTCCGGCATTTCCCTCGGTCACCCGGTGGGCGCCACCGGCGCGATCATCGCCACCAAGGCCATCCATGAATTGCAGCGCATCCAGGGCCGCTACGCCCTGGCGACCATGTGCATCGGTGGCGGCCAGGGTATCGCCGTCCTGTTCGAACGCGTTTGAAGGATAACCAAATGAGCATTGCCAATATCGCCGTGATCGGCGCCGGGACCATGGGCAACGGGATCGCCCAGGTGTGCGCGGTCGCCGGCTACCAGGTAACCCTGATCGACGTGTCCGACGCCGCGCTGGAGCGTGGCGTGGCCACCCTGCGCAAGAACCTCGATCGCCAGGTCAGCAAGCAGACCCTGGAGGCCGCCCAGGCCGAAGCCGCCGTCGGACGCATCCGCACCAGTACCGACTACGCGCAGCTCAAGGACGCCGAGCTGGTGATCGAGGCGGCCACCGAGAACCTGGAGCTGAAGAAGCGCATCCTCCAGCAGGTGGCGGCCAACGTCAGTGAAACCTGCGTGATCGCCACCAACACCTCGTCGCTGTCGGTGACCCAGCTGGGCGCGGCCATCAGCCAGCCCGAGCGCTTCATCGGCGTGCACTTCTTCAACCCGGTGCCGATGATGGCCCTGGTCGAGGTGATCCGCGGCCTGCAGACCAGCGACGCGACCTACGCCGCGGCCATGGCCCTGACCGGCCAGGTCGGCAAGACCGCGATCACCGCCGGCAACCGTCCGGGCTTCGTGGTCAACCGCATCCTGGTGCCGATGATCAACGAAGCGATCTTCGTGCTCCAGGAAGGCCTGGCCAGCGCCGAGGACATCGACACCGGCATGCGCCTGGGCTGCAACCAGCCGATCGGCCCGCTGGCGCTGGCCGACCTTATCGGCCTGGACACCCTGCTGGCGATCATCGAGGCCTTCCACGAGGGCTTCAACGACAGCAAGTACCGCCCTGCTCCGCTGCTCAAGGAGATGGTCGCGGCCGGCTACCTGGGCCGCAAGAGCGGCCGCGGTTTCCACGTCTACGGGTAAGCCGCCATGCCAAAGACCTGTGCCGAACGCTGCGCCGACTACGAAGACCGTCGCGACAAGGCCCTCGAACTCTTCGCGCTCAAGGGCTTCGGCCAGGTCAGCATGCGCGAGCTGGCGGCCCACGTGGGGCTGACTGCCGGTTCGCTGTACCACCATTTCCCGAGCAAGCAGCACCTGTTGTTCGACCTGATCGAAGAACTCTATGAGGAACTGCTGGCGACCGTGCAACCGGTCGCGCGCGGCAAGCCGGGGGCGATGCGCCTGGCGGCGGTGATCCGTGCCCACTGGGAGCTGCATGCCGAACGGCCGTTGCAGTTCCGCCTCGCCGAGCGCGACCTGTGCTGCCTGAGCGAGGAACAACAGGCGCAGATCGCCGCGATGCGTCGTGAATACGAGGGGCGCCTGCTGGACCTGATCGCCCCCCTCACCCGCCTGGGTGGCGACACCCTCGAAGCTGCCGCGCAGGTGGTGGCGAGCCTGCTCAACAGCCTGCCGGGCTGGCTGCAGAACACCACGGTGCCCGAGGCTCAGCGGCTGGCGCTGATGGAAAGCATGCTGCTGGGTGCCATCGAGGGCAGCTTGCCGGCAAAGATCAGTTCTGCTGCGTAAAAGAACACAAGTAGAGAGCTCGACGCAGACCCTGTGGGAGCGGGTTTACCCGCGATTACGGAGGTGAGTCCACCATCGCAATCGCGGGTAAACCCGCTCCCACAAGGTCCCTGCTAAATACTTAAGGATATTGGCAAGCCAGGAACCACCCCATCCACTCCCGTCCATTCAGCCCCTTTTTTCTACCGTTCGTAGGAAACCCTCTCCGCTTCATTGCCCCTCCCCAAGTCCTCGTCTAGACCTTGAAAACCCTTGTTGCCAATGATGGCTAACTGACGTTTCACCGCTGTCGCCGGTGGCTCTTCAGTTCGGAGAACGGACTTGAACCGCATCGATATCCTGATCGTCGTGGACGTGGAAGGCGCGCTCGCCGCCGGCACGCTCCAGGGCAGCGTCTATCTGGTCGACACCAACAAATACCTGGGTTCCTGGCAGGAAGGCCAGAGCACACTCAATACCGTGTGCCAGGACGGCCAGGCCCTGACCTGGTCGGTGACCCCCGTGGACCCGGCAGACGCCGTGGCCATCGCCGGCTTCTCCGGAAACATGCTCGACAACCACATCTGCACCCCCACCCAGGACCCCTTTCTCGGCAATACCGTGTGGAACGGACTGGTCGAGACCCAAGGCGCCTACGCCAGCTATCCCTACACCGTCAGCCTCGTCCTGAGCGGCACCACGCTCAGCTTTCCCAGCACGCTCAAGGTGGTCTGACGGCCCTCTCGCGGCACTCACGCAGGAAGCATCGCAATGGCAAACGAGATCTACGTACTGGTGGTAGTGGACGTCGAGGGCGCGCTCGCCAGCGGCAACCTCGGCACGAATGTCTACCTGGTAGACACCAACAAGTACTTCGGCTCCTCCGGCGAGGGTCAGGAAGAGCTGGTCACCAGTTGCACCGACGGGCAGATCGTGATCTGGTCGGTGAGCCCGATCAATCCCGGTGACAACGTGGTGATCAGCGGTTTCACCGGGCAAATGATCAACGACAAGGTCTGCCTGCCGCAGCAATCGACCCTGGTCAGCGGAGAGACCGTCTGGTCGGCCCGGGTCGAGTCCCAGGGTTCCACCGGTCAGTACCAGTACAGCTGCACCCTGTCGTTCGATGGCGACGCCATGACCTTCGACCCCTACCTCAACGTCACCGGCTGATCCGCACGGAGGCATCATCATGCTCGCTCCCGATGTCAACGATACCCAGGACAAACTCACCGACGCCTACTCGAACATCGTCGGCATGGATGGCTTCGCCCTGAGCTGCGACAGCATCAGCATCGCCACCCTCCCCGACGAGCCGAGCTGGCTGCCGGCGGTGGCCGTCGAGGTGCAGCAACTGGACGCCGCTGCGGACACCTGGCAACTGCAGCGGGCGTCGGTCTGGGCCCCGGTGATCCTCGCCTTCGAGAATTACTACGCGATGTTCAGCGGGGTGGCCGGGCTCTCGCCCACCACCAACAACGACGCCGGGTTCTGGATCAAGCTGTTGAGTGAAACCCTGCTGCCCCAGGTGAACCAGAGCCTGGCCGCCACCCAGGCCTCCGACCAGTTGCTCAAGCAATGCATGAACGCCTTCAGCGTGGTCCTGCCGGCGATGAACGCGTCCATCGCCCAGGGCTGGGATGCCCTGGCGGACGAAGAACAGCAGATGCTGCAACTGACCGAGCAACTGGGCGAACTGGTGGAGTCGGTGCAGGCCCTGGGCGCGACCTTGACCAGCGATGGCATCGCCTCCGACAAGGCCATCGCCCAGTCCGCCGTGTCGTTGCTCTACGAAGTCGGCTCGGCGGGCCTGGAAGCCACCCTGCCGGTCGCCGGCGTGGCCATGGCGGTGATCAGCATCGGCCAGAGCTTCTACAGCCTGATCGCCGACGACAACCAGTTGATCACCGACATGAACCAGATCAACGCGACCAAGGAGCAGCTCTCCGAAGATGCCCTGGGCGTAGCCCTGACCAAGTCGACCCTGCAGACCCTGTATCGCCTCGAAGGACAGTTCCTCGTGCTGCGCGATGCCCTGCCGGCACTGGTGGACCTGTGGGTCACCCAGCAGGCGAAGACCCAGGACGCCATCGATGCCCTGCAGGCCGGCGCCCAGCCCGACCAGTACCTGGACCTCCTGACCCTGCCCCAGGCCCTGGCGGCCTGGACCTCGATCAACACCTTCGTCACGCAGTTAGCGAAGACCGACATCGGCGTCGGCGAACCTGTGACGATCGACATTGCCGCGGCCACCGTTCGGCCGACCTTTCCGGACTTTCTGCGGAACTGAAGGAACTCCCTCCCGCCCTCAACCCGAGGATATTCATGATGAATGTCGCCCTGAGCAACCCGAACGACCTGACCCAGGCCCCGGACACCCTGATCGGCAATACCGGTGTCTCCTACAACGCCGCGCAACTGATCACCTTCGCCTGCCATGCCGTGGTCAACACCGTATTCACCCCTCCCAGCCCGCAGCCGAGCTGGTTCGACCAGCTCAACCAGGAACTGCAGGCCGCGCAGACCCTCTCCCAGCAGTGGATCGACACCCTGGGCCCGGACGTCACCAAGACCATCCCGCTGCAGGTGATCAACTTCGGTTCCGACTTCACCGCGGCAACCAACGCCATCCTCCAGATCGTCCAGCAGAACCCCACCGCCTCGGGTGCCGACAACCCCTATGTGATCGAGGTACAGACCATCATCGAGCAGACCCTGCTGCCACCGATCCAGCAGGTCATCGATGAGATGACCCAGACCACCACTGCGCTGACCACCTGGGGCGACCAGATGCAGACCGCGTACAACAATCTGGTCAGCGGCGCCACCAATATCCAGACCGCGGAAAACCAGCTGAACAACGACATCAACCAGATGAACGAAGCCATCACCGCGCTGAACGCGGAAATCCAGCAGGAAAACCAGGCCATCGCCTACTCGGCGGCCGGCATCGGCGTCGGTATCTTCGCCCTGGTGGTCGGTATCGCCCTGGCGCCGGAAACCGGGGGCGCGAGCCTGCTGGTCGGCGGGGCCGTCGGTGCGGCAGGGATCGTCGGCGGCAGCGTCACCTGGGGTGTGATGCAAAGCAAGATCAACGACCAGTTCAACCAGATCGCCGCCGATACCCAGGAACTGGACGACGACGAACGCCAACTGGTCGCCCTGCAGGGGCTGCAGATGGCCTCCGATGGCGCCGTGGCCAGCCTCGCCCTGGCCACCGAGTCGCTGTCCAAGCTGATGACCCAGTGGGGAACCTTCCAGGGTGAACTGCAAGGCGTGGTCAGCCAGTTGCAGCAGGCCGACCAGCAACTGTCGACCATCACCGAAGGCGTCTTCACCCAGGCCGCGGTCACCGAATGGCAGCAAGCCATCGTCACCGCGAACAACCTGGTCAACGCCCAGGTGCCGATCGAAGCGCAGACCCTGCCGATGTAACCCGGCCCTTCGCCTCCACCCACGACAGGAGTCCCGCCATGAGTTTCAGTGCCCAGCAGACCACCCAGCAACTCAGCGATTCGATCGGCACCATGTTGCTGCTCGACTCGTCGTGCCAGGCGCTGATCGAGGCGTCGATCGCACCCTCGGACTCGCCCTGGTACCCGGTGCTCGATCAGGAACTGGGCCAGGCGGAAAACCTTGTCGTGGGCTGGAGGCAAAATGGCTATCTGTACTTCCAGACACAGATCCTGGCCCGGACTGCCGCTTGCGCCCAGGCGTTCCTCAACGCGCAACCGGGACTGGACCAGGCCTTCGCCCAGCTCCAGATGCAATTCGACAGCAGCCTCCAGGCCAGCATCGTGGCGCAACTGAACGCCCTGGAAGCACCCGTGCAGGGCATGATCGATGCCATCGACGCCTACACCGACAAGCTCGGTACGTTCAACAGCCAGCTGGCCGTGCCCTACGCGGCGATGAACACCAGCGTGGCGCAGATCCAGGCCCAGGAAGCCGATATCCAGGCGCAGATCAACAGCATCAACGTGCAGATCGCCGCCTTGCAGCAGCAGGTACAAACCGACCGCCAGGCCATCGCCCAGGCCCAGGCGCAAAAGACCAGCGGATTGGTGGAAACCATCTTCGGCGTGCTGTTGACCCCCTTGACCGGCGGCCTGTCCCTGGTCCTGGCCGGCATCGGCGTTGCCAGCATCGCCGAGGCACAGGCGCAGATTTCCTCTTTGCAGAACACCATCAGCCAGTACCAGGGCACCATTGCCAGCGACCAGCAGGACCTCGACAGCGACCAGCAACAAGTGGCCACTCTCGGAGGGCTGAGCATGAGCCTGTCGCTGGTGATGGGCGATATCGCCGACATGACCACCGCCCTCACGGCGCTCAACACCAGTTGGGGCGTGCTGGGCGGCGAACTGGACAATGCCGCCGCCGACGTCGCCCAGGCCGGGAATGCCCAGCAGGCAATCGTCGCCCAGGTCTGGTTCGATGCCGCCTGCAACACCTGGCAGGCGATTCTGGAGTTCGTCCAGACCATGCAGGCCAACAATGCGCCGCAGCCGGTGATCGTCACTATCGGCCAGTGACGACCAATGCAGGAAATATCAGCGCAGCAGTGCCTGGATCTGCTCGCGCAGGCTGTCGAGGTCGAACGGCTTGGCCAGGATCGGCGCGCGGAAGGCGATGGGGCTGCCGGACTCGCGGATCTCCGCCGGGTAGCCACTGATGAAGATCACCTTAAGGTCCGGTCGCAGCTTCACCGCCGGCTCGGCGATATCGACCCCGGAAATGCCTCCGGGCAGGCGGAAGTCGGTGACCATCAGGTCCAGGTGCGGCTTGCTGGCGAGGATCTCGAAGGCTTGCGCGCCGTCTTCGGCGAGCAGCACGCGATAGCCCTCGCCCGCCAGGTAGTCATTCAGGACCATACGGATCACCGGCTCGTCTTCGACGACCAGTACCACATCTTGTGCATCTACGCTCATGCCAACGCCTTGATTCGATATCGTTCGGGGGTGATGACCATACGACCCCGGGGTTACACAGAGGTTGCCTGCGGGCGACCACTTTCATTGCTTTCATGCATATCGCATACCAGCGGCAGGTGCACGCGGAAGGTGGCGCCCTCGCCTTCGGCGCTGGCCACGCTGATGCGCCCGCCGTGGGCCAGGGCGATCTGCTCGGAGATGTACAGGCCCAGGCCGAGGCCGGCGACGCTATGGTTCGACGCCACCCGCTCGAACTGCTGGAAGATGCGCTGCTGGTTTTCCGGGCTGATGCCAATGCCCTGGTCGCGCACTTCGACGCAGGCCATGCCGTCCTGCTCCAGCACCCGCACCTGCACCGGCTGCTTGCGCCCGTAGCGCAGGGCGTTGCTCAGCAGGTTGGCGATCACCTGCTCGATGCGGAACTCGTCCCAGAAACCTTCCACCTCGGCGCTGCACTCCAGCTCGATGCGCGAACCGGCCGCCGCGGCCTGGGCGGCAAAGTTCTCCACCAGGCGGCCGACCAGCTGCGACAGGTCGAAGCGCGACGGGCTGATGGACAGCTTGCCGGTGCGGATCCGCGAGACGTCGAGCATGTCTTCGATCAGGCGGATGAGGCTGTTGATCTGGCGCTCGTCGCGCTCGACCATCGCGCGCATCTTGTCCAGGGTGAAGGCATCGGCGTTGTCCTTGGCCAGGTGCAGCTTGCGCAGCTGGGTTTCCAGGATCAGGCCGTTGAGCGGCGTGCGCACCTCATGGGAGACGATGGACATGAAGTCATCGCGCATGCGTACCGCGCGCTCCAGGTCGGCGCGGGCCACCTGCAACTGTTCCAGCAATTGCTGCTGCTCGCGCTGGCTGCGCTCCAGTTCCTGCAGCTGGCGGTCGAGGGCCTTGCGCTGGCGGTACAGCTCGACGAACACCGTGACCTTGCTCTTCACCGCATGGGTGTCGAGCGGCTTGTGCAGGAAGTCCACCGCGCCGCTTTCGTAGCCCTTGAAGGCATAGTTCATCTCCCGCGCCGCGGCACTGACGAAGACGATGGGGATGTGCTTGGTCTTCTCCGTGCCGCGCATCAGCTCGGCCAGTTCGAAACCGTTCATGCCGGGCATCTGCACGTCGAGGATGGCCAGGGCGAATTCGTGCTCCAACAGCAGCGACAGGGCCTGGTCGGCGGAGCCCGCCTGGTACACCGCGCGGTCGTCACCCTTGATCAGCGCTTCGAGCGCCAGCAGGTTCTCCGGGAGATCGTCGACGATCAGCAGCTTGGCTTGGATGTGGCTCAACATTCGTGTGATTCCAGCTTGGCGAGCAAATGCCCGATGCCATTCAAAGGGAGTACATGGTCGGGACGGTGCAGGGCCAGCGCGGCGGCCGGCATGGCCGAGACCTGGGCCTGGGCCGGGTCCTGGACGATGCTCAGACCACCCAGCTGGCTGATTCGTGCCAGGCCGGCGGCACCATCTTCGTTGGCCCCGGTCAGCAGCACCCCGGCCAGGGCCGGGCCGTAGGCGTCGGCGGCGGACTCGAAGAGGATGTCGATCGAAGGCCGGGAGAAGTGCACCCGCTCCTCCTGGCTCAGGGACAGGCTGCGATCGCGCTCCACCGACAGGTGATAACCGGGCCCGGCCACGTAGATCATCCCCGGCTCGATGCTTTCCTTGTCCCGCGCCTCGCGCACCGGGCGCCGCAGGCGGCGGGCGAAAACCTCGGCCAGCTGGCTGTCGTGGTTGTCCGGCAGGTGCAGCACGCTGATCAACGGGATGGCGAACGTTCTGGGCAGGCAGCCCATCACCGAGAGCAGCGCGCTGACGCCGCCGGCCGAGGCGCCCATGACGATCGCTTCGATGCGCTTCATAGCTTGCGGTAGATCCGTTCAGACTTGACCAGCGCCTCGAAGCGGTTGGCGTAGGCGGAGAAATCCAGGGTTTCCTTGCTGCCCAGCACGAGGAAGCCGCGATGGCACAGCGACTCGTGGAACAGCCCGAAGGAGCGGTCCTGCAGGTCCTTGTTGAAGTAGATCAGCACGTTGCGGCACGACACCAGTTGCACCTCGGAGAACACGCTGTCGGTGGCCAGGCTGTGGTCGGCGAAGGTCACGTTGTCGCGCAGGCTGCCGTCGAGGATGGCGTTGCCATAGGCGCAGGTGTAGTAGTCGCTGAAGTCCCGGGTGCCGCCGGCGGCGGTGTAGTTGCGCTCGTACTCGCGCATCGCCTGCATCGAGTAGATGCCCTGCTTGGCCTTTTCCAGCGAGTTGGGGTTGATGTCAGTGGCGTAGATGATGGTGCGCTCCAGCAGGCCTTCCTCGCGCAGCAGGATGGCCATGGAATACACCTCTTCACCAGTGCTGCAGCCGGCGATCCAGATCTTGATCGACGGCCAGGTCTTCAGGTGCGGCACCACCTCGCGACGCAGCGCGAGGAAGTGGCTGGGGTCGCGAAACATCTCGCTGACCGGGATGGTCAGGTACTGCAGCAACTGGCTGAACATGCCCGGGTCGTGCAGCACCCGCTCCTGCAGCGCAGTGATGGTCGCGCACTCGAACTGGCGCACGGCATGCAGGATCCGGCGCTTGATGGAAGCGCCGGAGTAGTCGCGGAAATCGTAGCTGTACTTGAGGTAGATGGCCTCGATCAGCAATCGGATCTCGATGTCGGTATTACGCTCGCTAGTCAAATTCGCTCCAGTTGTGGCAGCCATACGCGGATCAGGGAGAACAGCCGGTCGAGATCGATCGGCTTGGCCAGGTAGTCATTGGCCCCGGCCTGCAGGCAGCGCTCCTGATCGTCCTTCATCGCCTTGGCGGTGACGGCGATGATCGGCAGCTTGCGCCAGCGCGGATCCTTGCGGATCAGGCGGGTCGCCTCGAAGCCATCCATCTCCGGCATCATCACGTCCATCAGCACCAGGTCGATATCGCCCCCCTCCTCCAGGCGCTCGATGGATTCACGGCCATTGCGCGCGATTTCCACCAGGGCGCCCTTGTGCTCCAGGGCACTGGTCAGGGCGAAGATGTTGCGCACATCGTCGTCCACCAGGAGGATCTTGCGCCCCTCGAAGACCTTGTCGCGGCTGCGCGCGGTCCTGAGCATGCGCTGCCTTTCATGGGACAGCGTCGATTCGACTTTGTGCAGGAACAGTGTCACTTCGTCCAGCAGGCGCTCGGGCGAGCGTGCGCCCTTGATGATGATCGAGCGGGAATACTTGAGCAGCTCGGCCTCTTCGTCGCGGCTCAGGTTGCGCCCGGTGTAGACGATCACCGGCGGGAAGGACTGGATCTCGTCGACGGTCATGCGCTTGAGCAGCTCGTTGCCGGGCATGTCCGGCAGCTTGAAGTCGATCACCATGCAGTCGTAGACATGCGCCTTGAGCAGTTCCAGGGCCTGCTGCGCCGTACCCACCGCGGTGATCTGCACGTCGTCGTCGCCGATCAGGCGGGCGATGCTCTCGCGCTGCAGGTCGTCGTCCTCCACCAGCAGGATGTGCTTGAGCTTCTGCGTCAGCTTCTCTTCGAGACGGGCGAACACCGACTTCAGCTCGTCGCGGCTGGTGGGCTTGACCACGTAGCCCACCGCGCCCATGTGCAGGGCGGTCTCGATGCGGTCCTCGACCGAGATCACGTGCACCGGGATATGCCGGGTGGTGGTCTGCTCCTTGAGGCGTTGCAGCACGGTCAGGCCGGAGTGGTCGGGCAGGCGCATGTCCAGCAGGATGGCGTCGGGCACGAAGCGCTCGGCCAGCTCGAAACCGTCGTCGGCGGCGTGGGCCACCAGGCAGTTGTAGCCCAGCTCGTGGGCCAGGTCGAAGAGGATGCGGGCGAAGTTCGGTTCGTCCTCGATCACCAGGATGCAGCGGTTGCTGAAGGGTGCTTTCTGGCGGTCGTCCTCGAAGGCCGGACGCCGGGCAGGCAGGGGCACCGGCGCGTCCTCGACCGCTTGCGGTTGCACCCGCGGGGCGATGCGCGGCAGCGGCAATGGTTGCGGCCGGTTGAGCGGCGCCTGCGGCGGCTGGTCGACGATAGGCTCGTAGGCCTCCGGCAGGGTCAGGCTGAACACGCTGCCCTGGCCTGGCGTGCTCTGCACCTGGATCTGCCCGCCGAGCAGGCGCGCCAGGTCGCGGGAGATCGACAGGCCCAGGCCGGTGCCGCCGTAGCGGCGGTTGGTGGTGCCGTCGGCCTGGTGGAAGGCCTCGAAGATGGTCTGCTGCTGGTCGGCGGCGATGCCGATGCCGCTGTCCTGCACATGGAACAGCATGCCGACGCCGGGCTGATGGTCCACGGTCAGGCGGACCTGGCCGTGCTCGGTGAACTTCACCGCGTTGGACAGCAGGTTCTTGAGGATCTGCTCCAGGCGCTGGCGGTCGGTGTACAGGGTCGCCGGCGCATGGGGCTCGACGATGACCTCGAAGTCCAGGCCCTTGTGCGCCGCCAGCGGCTCGAACATCGCCCGCAGGCCATCGGCCAGACGCGAGACGTGGGTGGTTTCGGCACGCACGTCGAGCTTGCCGGCCTCGACCTTGGCAATGTCGAGGATGTCGTTGATCAGGTTGAGCAGGTCGTTGCCGGCGGAATAGATCGACTCGGCGAACTTCACCTGCTCGTCGCTGAGGTTTTCCTGCGGGTTTTCCGCCAGCAGCTTGGCCAGGATCAGCGAACTGTTCAGCGGCGTGCGCAGCTCATGGGACATGTTGGCGAGGAATTCCGACTTGTATTTGCTGGAGCGTTGCAGTTCCTCGGCGCGCTCCTGCAACTGCACCTGGGCGTCGTTCAGTTCGGTGTTCTTCACATCCAGGGCATCGCGCTGCGAAGCCAGGGCCTCGGTGCGCTCGGCCAGTTGCTCGTTGGTCTGTTCCAGCTCCGCGCGCTGGGTTTCCAGGTGTGCCTGGGACTCCTTGAGCACCCGCGACTGCTCTTCCAGTTCCTCGTTGGCGGTCTTCAGCTCTTCCTGCTGGACCTGCAGTTCTTCGTTGAGCTGCTGGGTCTGCGCCAGCACTTCCTGCAGGCGCTGGCGGTAGCGTGCGCTCTCGATGGAGGTGCCGAGGTTGCCCGCAACCCGCTCCAGCAGCTCGCTGTCACGCGGGCTCAACGGCCGCAGGAAGCCCAGTTCGAGAACCCCGTTGATCTGCCCGTCGTTGGTCGCCGGCATCAGCATCACGCTGCGCGGCAGGCCCTCGCCGAGGCCGGAACTGACCTTGAAGTAATCCTCAGGCACCTCCTCCAGCGCCAGCAGGCGGTTCTGCACCAGGACCTGGCCCACCAGGCCCTCGTTCGGCCCGACCACCTGGTCGCGGGCTTCCTGCTCGCGGGAGAAGCCATAGCTGGCGACCCGGTGCAGGTTGTCCTGTTCGTCGCGCACGTAGAGCGCCGCCACCACGCTGCCGAGGTAATTGGAGAAGAACTGCAGGATGTTGTGGCCCAGGGTCGGCAGGGTCTGCTGGCCCAGCACCCGCTCGGCCAGCTGGCTCTGCCCGGTGCGGATCCAGGCTTGCTGCTGCAGGCCCTCGCTGGCGCGCTGCTGCGCGTCGATATTGGCCTGGTAGCTGCGCGACAGGTTGAGCAGGTCGCGCCGGCCGATCCAGGCGAGCAGGCCGCTGACGACGATGACGAACAACAGGTACAGGGAGATCGACACCCAGGTGGTGGTGCTCACCTGCTCGTTGCGTCTCTCCCGCAGTTGCTGCTCCAGGGTAATGAATTCCTCGTACTCCTTGCGGATCTGGTCGGTAACACGCTTGCCGCGGCCAGCCTGGATGTCCGAGCTGTAGTTGCCGCCGTTGCGGCGCAGCTCGATCATGTCCCCGGCGAAGTCGTTCCACTCGGCCTGCAAGGCGTCCAGGCGTTTCAGCCGGTCGATCTGTACCGGGTTGTCGGCCACCAGCTCGCGCAGGGTCTGCATCTGCGCCTGGATTCGCGGTCGGGCCAGCTCGTAGGGGTCGAGGAAATGCTCTTCGCCGGTGAGCAGGTAGCCGCGCATGCCGGTTTCCTTGTCGATGGAAAGCTTGAGCGACTCATTGGCGTTGTTGATCACCCGGTCGGTATGCCCGACCCACTGGATCACCGAAAGCAGGTACGCAATCACCGCGATGAATACCACGGCGCTCAGCAGCCCCACTCCCAGGGGCAGGCTGACGTTGCGTACCAGCAGCTTCTGGAAGCGCTGCTGATCGATAGTTGACTGATTCATCTGTTGGTCCGTGCGGCAGAGTGGCAGTTGTTTTTCTGGGTTCGTGGTTCCGCCCGGGTTCTCTGGAAGCCCGGCGGAACGGCGCTGTGCTCACAGTCTATCCGTCTTCGCGGCTTCCGACAGGGCACAAAGCCAGTATTTGAGGCATGACGTGCGCATTCGTTCCGTGCATTATCGCGGCCCGCTATGCTGCACGCATGCTCGCCGGGGGAACTTCCGCCGGCACGCTGCTTACAGAGCTAGTACATATCATTGCCGCAGGAGTCACCCATGCCCGCCACCTCCCCGCTTCTGGTCGTCGAAGACGACAACATCGTGCGCATGCTCATGGTCGACGTCCTTGAAGAACTGGGATACGAGGTCAAGGAAGCCGAGGACGCCGAACAGGCCCTGCAACTGCTGGGCGACCCCGAGGAGCATTTCGCCCTGATGCTGACCGACGTCGGCCTGCCGGGGATGGACGGCAAGGAGCTGGCCCGGCAGACCCGCGAGTTGCGTCCGCTGCTGCCGATCCTGTTCGCCAGCGGCTACGGGCAGACCCTCGACGTGCCCGAGGGCATGCACATGATCAGCAAGCCGTTCAGCATCGACCAACTGCGGGAAAAGATGCACACGATCCTCGGCTGACCCTCCTCCTTCGCCGGCCGATGGCTTGCCGCGCGCCGGCATGGGTATCTACACATCTTTTTCGCTTTGAGGTGCTGGTGCTGGTGCTGCGAGCTTATCCATTGCCTGCGGCGACTCTGCCGGCCCCTTCCGCCTTTACGGCGGCTTACTTTTTTCTTGGAAAAAGTAAGCCGCCGTAAAGGCGGAAGGCGTCGGTGGTGTCACCACCGCGACCGGATATGCTCGCAACACCAGCACCACAGAGCAAAAGATGTGTAGATACCCATGCCCCCGCCGACACGCCATCGCGGCACCGTGATTGTCTTCAGACTGAAATGTGACCAACGGGTCACCCTTTTATTCCTTCCTCTCCTACACTCCAGAATCCTGCCTGGTTCCGCCCGGAAGCACTCGGCGAAAAACTTTGAACCTTCCGCGAACCCGGCCAGTCAGGAATTCAAGTAGGTCATCGTTTCCGGCATTCCCGGGCGCGGCCCGCCCATCCCTACACTTCGTCACCTCGTCAGCGGCAGGAGCGCCGGCTGGCGCAGCGCTTGCACGAGTGACCGGGACGCAACACCGAACAGAAGAGAGAACAACGAACAGGCATCGCAATTCGGGCGCATCGCCCAAAGAACAAGGGACGGAGAGAAGTAAATGATCAGTGCCGCTGTCGAACCGCATTTCGAGCATTTCAATCCAGACAACAGCGCCCCCGTGGGCAGCGATATCGTCAGTACCGGCCGCGGCTTCGTCGGCGATAACAGGCAGAACCGGCACAAACGCAAAGTCTTGTTCGTCACTTCGGAAATCGCCGACCTGGTCAAGACCGGCGGCCTTGGCGACGTTTCCGCCGCCCTGCCGCGGGCCCTGCGCCACCTGCACGACGTGCGCGTGCTGATTCCCGGCTACCCGCAGGTGATGGACAGCGACAACCCCATCCACGTGGTCGGCGAACTCGGCGGCCATGCCGCCCTGCCGCCCTGCCAGATCGGGCGCATGGACCTCCCCGACGGCCTGGTCATCTATGTGCTGATCTGCCCCGAGCTGTACCAGCGCGAAGGCACGCCCTACGGCGCCAACAATGGCCGCGACTGGCCCGACAACCATATCCGCTTCGCCCGCCTGGGCCTGGCCGCCGCGGAGATCGCCGCCGGCGAAGGCATGGTGCACTGGACCCCGGACCTGATCCACGCCCACGACTGGCCCGCCGGCCTGGCCCCGGCCTACATGCACTGGCGCGGCCTGAGTACGCCGACCCTGTTCACCATCCACAACCTCGCCTACCAGGGCGTGGTCAGCCGCGCCTGCTGCCCGGAACTGGCGATCCCCGACCACGCCCAGCAACAGGAAGGCATGGAGTTCTACGGCAAGCTGTCGTTCCTCAAGGCCGGCCTTGCCTACTCCAGCCACATCACCACGGTCAGCGCCACCTACGCCCGCGAGATCACCACCCCGGCGTTCGGCTGCGGCCTCGATGGCTTCCTCGACAGCAAGGCCCAGCAGGGCCTGTTGAGCGGCATCCCGAACGGCATCGACGAGAGCTGGAACTCGGCCACCGACAGCCACCTGCAACACCGTTTCGGCCTCAACGACTGGGACGGCAAGGCCGCCAACGCCGCCGAGGTACGCGCCCTGTTCGGCCTGGAAGCGTCCAGCGGACCGCTGTTCGCCGTGGTGTCGCGGCTGGTCTACCAGAAAGGCCTGGACCTGACCCTGGGGGTGGCCGACTACATCGTCGAGCAAGGCGGGCAGATCTGCGTGATCGGACGCGGCGAGCCGGAGGAAGAACAGGCCATGCGCGACCTCGCCCTGCGCCATCCGGGCAGGATCGGCGTGCGCATCGGCTTCAACGAAACCGACGCCCGGCGCATGTTCGCCGGCAGCGACTTCCTGCTCATGCCGTCGCGCTACGAGCCCTGCGGGCTCAGCCAGATGTACGCGCAGCGCTTCGGCTCGCTGCCGGTGGCGCGCAACACCGGCGGCCTGGCCGACACCATCGAGAACGGTGTCACCGGCTTCCTCTTCGACGAATCCACCGTCGACAGCTACCGCGAAGCGCTGCACCGGGCCTTCTATGTCTACGGCAAGAAGGACCTGCTCAACGCCATGCGCTGCCTGGCCATGACCCAACCCTTCAACTGGTGCCAGGCGGTGGAACCCTACGCCCGGCTGTACGAGGAATTGGTCGAACGCGCCACGTGCCAGCGGGGGTGAGCCATGGCGGCACTGCCCCTGCGTTTCAGCCACGGGGCGCTGGTGGAAGATGGCCAGCGCACCCGCTTCGCGTTGTGGGCACCGGATGCCCGCAGCGTCGAACTCGAACTGGACGGCGCCTCCTTCGCCATGGCCCCCGAGGCCGATGGCTGGTTCCGCCTGAACCGGCGCTGTCCCCTTGGCGCCCTGTATCGCTACCGCATCGATGGCGAGCTGTCGGTGCCCGACCCGGCCTCGCGCTTCCAGCCCCAGGGCGTGCACGGCCCGAGCCAGGTGCTGGCGCCGCAGCGCTATCACTGGCGCAACGCGCACTGGCGCGGCCGCCCCTGGCGCGAGGCGGTGATCCAGGAACTGCACGTCGGCCTGCTCGGCGGTTATGCCGGGGTCATGCGCGAACTGCCGCGCCTGGCCGAACTGGGCATCACCGCCATCGAGCTGATGCCGATCAACCAGTTTCCCGGAGAGCGCAACTGGGGCTATGACGGCGTGTTGCCGTTCGCCCCGCAGAACAGCTATGGCACCCCGGACGAGCTGATGGCGCTGATCGACCAGGCCCACGGCCTGGGCCTGATGGTGCTGCTCGACGTGGTCTACAACCACTTCGGCCCCGACGGCAACTACCTGCACCGCTATGCCGGGCGCTTCTTCCGCGAGGACCGGCAGACCCCATGGGGTGCGGCCATCGACTTCCGCCGCAGCGAAGTGCGGGACTTCTTCATCGAAAACGCCCTGATGTGGCTCAGCGACTACCGCTTCGACGGCCTGCGCCTCGACGCGGTGCATGCCATCGACGACCCGGACTTTCTCCGTGCACTGTCCGGCGCCGTGCGCCAGCACATCGGCGAGCAGCGCCATTGCTGGCTGGTACTGGAAAACGAAGCGAACCAGGCGCAACTGCTGGAGAGCGCCTTCGACGGCCAGTGGAACGACGACGGCCACAACACCCTGCACGTCATGCTCACCGGGGAAAAGGAAGGCTACTACGCCGACTTCCAGCAACCCACGGCACGCCTGGCTCGCTGCCTGGGCGAGGGCTTCGTCTACCAGGGCGAGACCAGCCACCATGGCACGCCCCGTGGCGAGTCCAGCGCGCACCTGGCGCCCAGCGCCTTCGTGCTATTCCTGCAGAACCACGACCAGACCGGCAACCGCGCACTCGGCGAACGCCTCCCGGCCCTCTGCCCGCCCCAGGCGCTGCGCGCAGCCACCACGCTGTTGCTGCTGTCGCCAATGATCCCGCTGCTGTTCATGGGTGACGAATGGGCCAGCGAGCAGCCGTTCCTGTTCTTCACCGACCATCACGACGAACTGGCCGATGCCGTGCGCGAAGGCCGCCGCGCCGAATTCAAGGGTTTCGCCGCCTTCGCCGATCCCGGGCAGCGGGCGCGGATCCCCGATCCCAACGCCCTGCAGACCTTCCTCGACTCGCGCCCCAGGCGCAACGCCCACAGCGGCCAGTGGGAAGACTTCCATCGCCAACTGCTGGAGCTGCGCCGCCAACACATCGTGCCGCGCCTGGACGGCGCCCGCGCCCTGGGCGCCGACGTCATCGGCGAACAGGCCGTCAGCGCGCGCTGGCGACTGGGCGACGGCAGCGAGCTGCGCATCGATCTCAACCTTGGTCCGGACCCGGTGCAAACGCACCTGCCGGATTCCCATCAACCGCTATTCAACTGCACCGAAGCAGTGCATCAACCCGGTACGCTGCACCCCAGCAGCGCCGTGGTCAGCCTGAGTCCAACCTCCGCAGCGGAGCCTGCCCCATGAGTGACCTGCATCTGCATTATCTGGCCCGACGCGCTGGCGTCGCAGTGGACTGGATCGACGCCAACGGGCGTGCGCAACAGGTCAGCGAGCCAAACCTGCGCCGGGTGCTCGGCGCCCTCGGCCACCCTGCCGACGATATCGAGAGCATCGAGCTCAGCCTGGAACGCCTGGAAGAACAGGAGGACGCGGCGCACCTGCCGCCCCTGTTGACCGTGGATGTCGATGCGGCCCTGGACCTGTCGCGCTGGTTCGATGGCGGCAGCCTGTGCCATGCCGCCCTCGAAGACGGCAGCGAGCAGGCCCTGCGCCTCGACCGCAGCGGCGTGCTGCCGGGGGGCCTGCCAATCGGCTATCACCAGTTGCGCATCAACGAACAGGCGTTCACCGTGGCGGTCGCCCCGCTGCGCTGCTACACCCTGGCCGATGCGCAAGACCAGGCCACCCCGCGCAGCTGGGGCATCGCCGCCCAGCTCTACAGCCTGCGCCGCCCCGGCGACGGTGGCTTCGGTGACTGCCTGGCCCTGGAAGCCCTGGCCCGCAGCGCCGCCGAGCGCGGTGCCGACGCCCTGGCGATCAGCCCGATGCACGCCATGTTCGCCAACGACAGCCACACCTTCAGCCCCTATTCGCCGTCCAGCCGGCTGTTCTTCAACGCGCTTTACGCAAGCCCCGAAATCCTCCTTGGCGAGCGCGCCGTGCGGGTGGCCCGGGAAGCCCTGGAACAGCCCTTCGACGAGCTGGAGCAACTGCCGCTGATCGACTGGCCCCACGCCGCTGCCGCCAAGCAGAAACTGCTGCGCGCGCTGTACCGGGATTTCAGCCGCGGCGAGCACCCGCAACGGGAAGACTTCACCAGCTTCCGCAAGGCTGGCGGCCAGGCCCTGGAAGACCACTGCCGCTACGAGGCCCTGCTCGACGCTGCCACCAGCCGCGGCAGCAGCGCCGACTGGCGGAACTGGTTCGATGGCTGGCGCGACCCGCGCAGCGCCGAGGTCGCCCAGTTCGCCGACAACTACCCTGCCGCCATCGAGTACTACGCCTTCTGCCAGTGGCTGGTGGCCCGCGGCCTGGAGCGGGTACAGCAAGCCGCCCGCGGCCAGGGCATGGCGCTGGGCCTGATCGCCGACCTCGCCGTCGGTGCCGACGGCGCCGGCAGCCAGGCCTGGAGCCGCCAGGACGAGCTGCTGGCCGAGGTGCATGTCGGCGCGCCGCCGGACATCCTCAACCGCGCCGGGCAGAACTGGGGCATCAGCGCCTTCTCGCCCCAGGGCCTGAAGCGCAACGGTTTCCGCGCCTTCATCGAGATGCTGCGGGCCAACCTGGCGCATGCCGGCGGCCTGCGCATCGACCATGTCATGGGCCTGTACCGGCTATGGCTGATCCCCGCCGGCGCTGCCGCCCCCGACGGCGCCTACCTGCACTACCCGCTGGACGACCTGCTGCGCCTGCTGGCCCTGGAATCGGTGCGGCATCGCGCGATCATCCTCGGCGAAGACCTCGGCACGGTGCCCGAGGGCCTGCGGGAAAAACTCGCGGCGCGGGGCATCCTCGGCATGCGCGTGCTGCTGTTCGAACAGGACCCGCCCGGGCGCTTCAAGCCGATCCTCGACTGGCCGGACAGCGCCCTGGCCACCAGCAGCACCCACGACCTGTCGCCGCTGGCCGGCTGGCTGGTGGCGCGGGACATCGAATGGAACCAGCGCCTGCAACTGATCGACGCCATCACCGAACGGGACTGGCGGGAAACCCGCCAGAGCGAAATCAAGGGACTGCGCCAATTGCTGGAAAGCAACTACCACCACGACCTGCCCGACAACGACGCGCTGATCGACGCCAGCGTGCGCTTGCTCGGCCACACCCGCGCGCCACTGGTGCTGCTGCCGCTGGAAGACCTGCTGGGGGTGGACGAACAGCCCAACCTGCCCGGCACCATCGACGGCCATCCCAACTGGTGCCGGCGCTTCGCCGCCCCCGCCCGCGAGCTGCTCGACGATGTCGATGCCGCGCGGCGCCTGGAACTGCTGGCGCAAGCCCGTGAACAGGCCTGGGAGCGCGACCGATGAAAGCCATGACCGCCACCCTGCGCCTGCAATTCCATGCCGGCTTCACCCTCGACGATGCGGTGCCGCTGGTGCCCTACTTCGCCCGCCTCGGCATCAGCCACGTCTACGCCTCGCCGCTGCTGCAGGCACGGCCGGGCTCGATGCACGGCTACGACGTGGTCGATCCGACCCGGGTCAACCCGGAGCTGGGCGGCGAGGCGGCGCTTGAGCGCCTGGTCGCCGCCCTGCGCCAGCACGGCATGGGCCTGCTACTGGACATCGTCTCCAACCACATGGCGGTGGGCGGCGAGCACAACCGCTGGTGGCAGGACCTGCTGGCCTGGGGCCGCAACAGCCGCTATGCCGAGTTCTTCGATATCCAGTGGCACTCCCCCGATCCGTTGCTGCGCGGGCAACTGCTGTTGCCGTTCCTGGGCGACGACTACGGCAAGGTGCTGCAGGCTGGCGAGGCGCCGCTGCGCTTCGAGGCTGACAGCGGGCGCTTCGTCGTCCATCACCATGAACACCGCTTCCCCGTCAGCCCGCCCGACTACGCGTTGATCCTCGCCGGCAGCCAGCTCGCCGACCTGCGCGAACTGGCCGGGCGCTTCGCCGCCGCCAGCAGCGCCGACGACGCCGAGCCGCTGCACACAATGCTCGCCAGCTTCGCCCGGCATGCCCAGCACGCAGTGGACATCGAGCGCCTGCTGGAAGGCTTCAATTCACGCCAGCCCGAGGGTTTCGAACGCCTGCACACCCTGCTCGAACGCCAGCACTATCGCCTGGCCAGCTGGCGCACGGCGGCGGACGACATCAACTGGCGGCGCTTCTTCGACGTCAACGAACTGGGCGGCCTGCGGGTGGAGAAACCGGCGGTGTTCGAGGCCACCCACGGCAAGCTCTTCGAGCTGATCGGCCGTGGCCTGGTGGACGGCCTGCGCATCGACCATATCGACGGCCTCGCCGACCCGCGCGGCTACTGCCGCAAGCTGCGCCGGCGGACCACCGCCCTGCTCGCGCAACGGCCCCTGGACGCGGCACTGGAGCACCTGCCGATCTATGTCGAGAAGATCCTCGGCGCGGGCGAGCGCCTGCACCGTGACTGGCAGGTGGACGGCACCACCGGCTACGAGTTCATGAACCAGGTCTCGCTGCTGCAGCACGATCCCGCCGGCGAGGAAGCGCTGGCGGCGCTGTGGCACGACCTGAGCGAGCGTCCGGCCTTCGCCGACGAGGTGCGCCAGGCCCGCCAGCTGGTGCTGCAGGGCACGCTGGCCGGGGATTTCGAGTCGGTGGCCCAGGCCCTGCTGCAGGTGGCGCGCAACGACGTGATGAGCCGCGACCTGACCCTGGGCGCCATCCGCCGCGCCTTGCAGGCGCTGGTGGAGCACTACCCGGTGTACCGCACCTATATCAACGCCTGCGGCCGCCCCGAACAGGACGAGGCCTTCTTCCAGCACGCCCTGGAACAGGCGCGGATCAGCCTTGGCGACGCCGACGCCGGGGTCCTCGACTACCTGCAGCGCTGGCTCGGCGGCGAGTCGTGGCGACGCCTGCCGCCCGGTCGTCCGCGCAAGCAGTTGCGCCATGCCTGCGTGCGCTTCCAGCAACTGACCTCGCCCACCGCCGCCAAGGCGGTGGAAGACACCGCGTTCTATCGCTCGGCAGTGCTGCTGTCGCGCAACGATGTCGGCTTCGATGCCGAGCGTTTCAGTGCCCCGCCGCAAGCCTTCCACGACAGCTGCCAGCAGCGCCTGGGGGACTTCCCGGACAACCTCCTGGCCACCGCCACCCACGACCACAAGCGCGGCGAAGACATGCGCGCCCGCCTGGCCGTGCTCAGCGAGCGCGCCAACTGGTACGCCAGCCGCGTCGAACACTGGCGCGAACTGGCCGAGCCGCTGCGCCAGGCACTGGCCGACGGGCCGGCGCCTTCGCCCGGCGACGAACTGATGCTGTACCAGACCCTGCTCGGCAACTGGCCGCTGGACCTGGGCGCGGACGATACCCTGGCCCTGCGCAGCTATGCCGAGCGCCTGCGCCAGTGGCAGGTCAAGGCCCTGCGCGAAGCCAAGCTGCGCAGCAGCTGGAGTGCGGCCAACGGCGCCTACGAAGACGCCTGCGCGGCCTTCCTCGACGCCATCCTGCTGGACAGCCAGTGCCAGCAACTGCGCCACTCCATCGCCGAGGCGGCCAATGCCCTGGCCTGCCCCGGCGCGCTGAACAGCCTGGCGCAGACCCTGTTGCGCATGACCGCCCCGGGGGTGCCCGACCTGTACCAGGGCGCCGAGTTCTGGGACTTCAGCCTGGTCGACCCGGACAACCGCCGCCCGGTGGACTTCGCCGCCCGGCGCCAGGCCCTGGACGACAGCCAGCCCGCCGCCGCACTGCTGGCCAGCTGGCGCGACGGCCGGCTCAAGCAGGCGCTGATCGGCCAGGTGCTGGAGCGGCGCCAGCGCTTCCCGGAACTGTTCCTGCGCGGCGACTACCTGCCGCTGCAGGTCGAGGGGCAACACGCCGAGCGCGTGCTGGCCTTCGCCCGCCTGCATGACGACCAACGTGCGGTCGTCATCCTTCCCCGCCTTGCCTGCCCCCTGCTCGGCAACCAGGCGCAACCGCTGATCCCGGCACAGAACTGGGGCGATACGCGGGTGCTGCTGCCGTTCGCCGTTTCGCCCGGAAACTGCACGGGACTTTTCGACCAGCGCGCAGTCACAAAAAACAGAGAGCTGTGGCTGAACACCGCGCTGCGAGAGTTTCCCGTGAATCTCTTCATTGATCACATCGAGTCACCAGGAGCGTACCCATGAGTGTCGAGGAAAAACGCATTCGCGAATTCGCCTATCAGATCTGGGAATCGGAAGGCAAACCGGAAGGCCAGGAAGAACGCCACTGGGACATGGCGCGCAAGCTGGCTGAAGCCGAGGCGCTGGCACCGAAGGCCAGCACCCCGCGCAAACCGCGCACGGCCTCGGCCAAGCCAAAGGCCGCACCGGCGCCGACCCTCGGCAGCAAGGCCGCGGCGACCAAGCCGGCGGCGCCGAAGAAACCCCGCGCGCCGAAGAAACCCGCCGCGCTCTGACGCCCCCGGCGCCCTCGATCGTTCTACCCGCCGTGGCGGCCTTCGGGCCGCCGCGCCGGGCAACTGTTCCCGAAATCCAGCGTTTTCCAGGTGACCAATGAGCCGTAGCAAAGAGACAACCGAAACCGTGCATCACGAACCGTCGCGCATCCGTGAAGGCCTGCCCTTCCCCCTCGGCGCCACCTGGGATGGCCTGGGGGTGAACTTCGCGATCTTCTCGGCCAACGCCACCAAGGTCGAGCTGTGCCTGTTCGATGCCAGTGGCGAGACCGAGATCGAGCGTATCGAGCTGCCGGAATACACCGACGAGATCTTCCACGGCTACCTGCCCGACGCCCATCCCGGGCTGATCTACGGCTACCGCGTGCACGGCCCGTACGAACCGCACAACGGCCATCGCTTCAACCCCAACAAACTGCTGATCGATCCCTACGCCAAGCAACTGGTGGGCACGCTGAAATGGTCGGAGGCGCTGTTCGGCTACACCATCGGCCACCCCGACGGCGACCTCAGCTTCGACGAGCGCGACAGCGCGCCCTTCGTGCCCAAGTGCAAGGTGATCGACCCGGCCTACACCTGGGGCCGCGACCAGCGCGTGGCCACGCCCTGGGAAAAGACCATCGTCTACGAGGCCCATGTACGCGGCATCAGCATGCGCCACCCGGCCGTGCCGGACGCTGCCCGCGGCACCTTCGCCGGACTGATGAACGACGAACTGCTCGGGCATATCAAGGACCTCGGCGTCACCGCCATCGAGCTGTTGCCGATCCACGCCTTCGTCAACGACCAGCACCTGCTGCAGAAGGGCCTGAACAACTACTGGGGCTACAACAGCATCGCCTTTTTCGCCCCGCATCCGCGCTACCTGGCCAAGGGCAAGATCGCCGAGTTCAAGGAGATGGTCGCGCACCTGCACGACGCCGGCCTGGAGGTGATCCTCGACGTGGTCTACAACCACACCGCCGAAGGCAACGAGCTGGGCCCGACCCTGTCAATGCGCGGCATCGACAACGCCTCCTACTATCGCCTGATGCCGGACGACAAACGCTACTACATCAACGACTCCGGCACCGGCAACACCCTCGACCTCAGCCACCCCTGCGTGCTGCAACTGGTGACCGACTCGCTGCGCTACTGGGCCGGCGAAATGCACGTGGACGGCTTCCGCTTCGACCTGGCGACCATCCTCGGGCGTTATCACGAAGGCTTCGACGAGCGCCACAGCTTCCTCGTCGCCTGCCGCCAGGACCCGCTGCTGCGCCAGGTCAAGCTGATCGCCGAGCCCTGGGACTGCGGCCCCGGCGGCTACCAGGTGGGCAACTTCGCGCCCGGCTGGGCGGAATGGAACGACCGTTTCCGCGACACTGTGCGGGCCTTCTGGAAAGGCGACGAAGGCCAGCTGGCCGACTTCGCCGCGCGCATGACCGCCTCCGGCGAGCTGTTCAACCGCCGCGGCCGGCGCCCCTACGCTTCGGTCAACTTCATCACCGCCCACGACGGCTTCACCCTGCGCGACCTGGTCTCGTACAACGACAAGCACAACGAGGACAACGACGAGAACAACCAGGACGGCAGCAACAACAACCTGTCCTGGAACCACGGCGTCGAGGGCCCGACCGACGATCCGGAGATCAACGCCCTGCGCCTGCGCCAGATGCGCAACCTGTTCGCCACCCTGCTGCTGGCCCAGGGCACGCCGATGATCGTTGCCGGCGACGAGTTCAGCCGCACCCAGCACGGCAACAACAACGCCTACTGCCAGGACAGCGAGATCGGCTGGATCAACTGGGACCTGGACGAGGACGGCAAGGACCTGCTGGCCTTCGTCAAGCGCCTCACCCGCCTGCGGCGGACCTACCCGATCCTGCGCCGCGCCCGCTTCCTGGTCGGCGACTACAATGAGGCGATCGGCGTCAAGGACGTCACCTGGCTGGCGCCGGATGGCAACGAGATGACCGTGGAACAATGGGAGGACGGCCAGGGCCGCTGCCTGGGCATGTTGATGGACGGTCGCGCGCAGGTCAGCGGCATTATCAAGCCGGGGGCCGACGCCACTTTGCTGCTGGTGGTCAACGCCCACCACGACACCGTGCCGTTCACCCTGCCGGAAGTGCCCGAGGGCGAGTACTGGAACTGCCTGGTCGACACCGACCAGCCGCACCGGCGCAAGCCGCGCAAGCACGAGTTCCGCAGCGCCTACGAGGTGACCGGGCGCAGCCTGTTGCTGCTGGAACTGCAACGCGACGAGGAGGCCATGTGAAGGTGACACCCCAGCGCCCGCAGACGCCCCCGCGCTCTGCGGCGCAAACGGTCAAGGCCCTCAAGGTGCTGACCATCAACACCCACAAGGGCTTCACCGCGCTGAACCGCCGTTTCATCCTGCCGGAGCTGCGCGAAGCCGTGCGCAGCACCGGTGCCGACCTGGTGTTCCTCCAGGAAGTGCTCGGTAGCCACGACCGCCATGCGGCCCGGCATGACGACTGGCCGCAGGTGTCGCAGTACGAGTTTCTCGCCGACAGCATGTGGACCGACTTCGCCTACGGGCGCAACGCGGTCTACCCCGACGGCGACCACGGCAACGCCCTGCTCTCGCGCTTTCCCATCGTGCAGTACCGCAACCTCGACGTGTCGATCACCGGCCCCGAGCGACGCGGCCTGCTGCATTGCGTGCTGGAAGTGCCGGGCCAGGCCGAGGTGCATGCCATCTGCGTACACCTGTCGCTGCTGGAGAGCCATCGCCAGCAGCAGCTCGGCCTGCTCAAGCGCCTGCTCGACAGCCTGGCGCCAGGGGCCCCGGTAATCATCGCCGGCGACTTCAACGACTGGAAGCTGCGCGGCAACCGCCTGCTCAACCAGCACCCCGACCTGCACGAAGCCTTCGAGCAGCACCATGGCATGCTCGCCCGCACCTATCCGGCCCGTTTGCCCTTGCTGCGCCTGGACCGGGTCTATCTGCGCAATGCCCGCAGCCATGCGCCGCGCATCCTTGGCAGCAAGCCTTGGACGCATCTTTCCGATCATTTGCCACTGGCGGTCGAGGTGCATCTCTAAAATGATTCGGAATAGCGCCACCGGGTTAAATCGCCGACCTCTCTATGGCGACTGAATTCACATTCAATTTCAACGACTTGATCCTGATAGCGAAACCCTCACGGGTTTTTCACGCAATCTTGACGCCCCCCTGCCGATCTCCTTGACTTCACCTTAGCGACATCCGTCCAGCACTCATTCCGAGCGTCTAGCTCGCGCCTTTCCGCGCGGGACGGGGTTCGCTTGCTGGTTTGGGTCGCCCCTCCTCGAGCCGTGACATCAGGCCAGAACCCCTGGCTGTTACTTTGAGGAGATCCGCCATGCAAAAACTGTCGAACCCTTCGGGCTTTGAATCGTTTTTCTTCGCGGTTTCCACGTCGCTGCTCCTGGCAACCCCGGTGGAATCGCAAGCACTCGACCTCGACGACCAGGATCCGGCCACGGCTTTCGCCGTGCCGGCCCTGACCCTGCAACCGGTGAGTTTCAGCGGCCTTGGCCGAGAGACCCTGGGCGCCTTTTCCGAGCGTCGAGCGCAACGCGACGTACTGGCGCCGCCGGAGATGCTGCAAAGCCAGTGGGCACAGTTCTTCCCCACGGCGGCACGCCCGGCGCCGGGCGAGGCACGCCTGGAGATGCCAGGTAACGACCTGCGCCTGAGTCCCGATCTGTTCGTCCGAGAAACGGCCGGTGGCAGTACCCACCGGGCGGGGATCTTCGTCGGTCACAGCAACCTGCAGAGCGGCTTCGACGGCCGGCGTCCGCAACTGGGCGACAAGGGCAGCAGCGTGCAGTTGCAGGGGGAAAGCGTCGGCATGTACTGGAGCATGCGTCATGAACAGGGCTGGCATGTGGATGCGGTGGCCATGGGCACCCGCTTCGACGCCAACGGGCGCAATGCCAGTGGCGAGCGCATCGATGGCGACGGGCATGCGCTGACCTTCTCGGTGGAGGGTGGCTTCCCCATCGGCCTGGGCAAGAACTGGGTGATCGAGCCGCAGGCGCAGTTGGTCAACCAGCAATACTTCGCCGCCAACCAGGCCCAGGCCGACGAGCTGCAAGCCTATGACGGGCAGCCGAGCTGGAGTGGTCGGGTCGGGGCGAAGCTGTCCGGGCACTATGTGGTCAGCGGCATGCCGATCGAACCGTTCGTGCGGACCAACGTCTGGTACGACTTCTCCAATGCCGACACGGTGACGCTGGACAAGGTCGACAAGATCAGCAGCGGGCGCAACTCCACCACGGTGGAGCTGGGCTTGGGGCTGGTGGCCAGGGTTACGCCGAAGGTGGCGCTGTTCGTCAGTGCCGACTACAGCAGTGATGTGGATGACAATGACCTGAACGGGTTGATTGGCAATCTGGGGGTGCGTGTCAGGTGGTGAACACCGATCACTGTGGGAATCTGCCCAGCACAGAGAACAGGTCTAAAGAGCAACGTGGACCCTGTGGGAGCGGGTTCACCCGCGATTGCGTCGGTGAATTCACTATCGCAATCGCGGGTAAACCCGCTCCCACAAGTTCCTGAGCTGCCTTACTGTCCGCGCACCGCCAGCACATTGCACGGCAGGTGCTGCAACACATGCTCCGTGGTACTCCCCAGCAACCCCTCCGCGCCCTTGCGCTGGCTGCTGCCCATGACGATCACGTCCGCCCGGTGATGCGCCGCATACTCGGCGATGGCATGGCTGGCCGGACCGGTAACGAAATGCCGATGGGCCTCCGGCACCCCGTGGCTCTGGGCCAGATGCTCGAACGCCAGTTGCGCCGAACGCCGCACCTCGCTATTGAACCCGGGCATGGTCACCGCCCCGGCGCCGAAATCGGCAACCCGCGTCTGCGCCACATCCCAGGCATGCAGCAGGTGCACGTCGGCATCGCACTGCACCGCCATGGCATTGGCTGCCTGGATCACCCGTTCGTTGATCCGCGTGTGCTGGCTGTCCGGGTGCAGGGTGTCCACCGCCGCGATGATCACCCGCGGCAACGGGCAGCGCACATCGCTGACCAGGTGCAGCGGCACCGCGCAGTCGCGCAGCAGCTGCCAGTCCGGCGGGGTCAGGAATACCCGGCGCAAGGCTGATTCGTGATGGACATCCTTGATCACCAGGTCTGGCTGCATCTCTTCGACATGCTCGATCATGTCCTTCATCACCTGGCGGCTGACCTGCACCTCGCAGGTCACCTCCAGGCCGTCATGGCGCAGTTGCGCGGCTTCGTCGCGCAGCCAGGTCCAGGCGTCCTGCTCCATCGACTGGCGCAGCGCCGTGCCCGAGGCCATGCGCCCGAGCAGGTCGCCTTCCTCGATGAACACGGCAAGGTGCAGGGCGGCATCGGTGGCCCTGGCGATCGCCACGGCCCGCTCCAATGCCGGGGTATGGTGCAGGCTGGGCGAGGCGATCATGAAAAGTCGTTGATACTGGCGCATCAGACACCTCCAACGGGTAGTCCGCTTGCCCCATCCTGGGAAGATCAACGCGCCCGGCCTGGGGCGGTGGCGCCAGTGCCTGATGCACCGGCGGCGTCTTCAGTATATGCCGCGGTTCAGAGACAGGTAGCCAGGGCTGCCATACGGCGCTGGGCCAGCGGCCCCTTGGTCTTGGCGTAGTACTTGACCACGCTGCCCTCGCCGCCGGCGGCGATATCGGCGAAGAACTCGGCGCCACGGGTGGAGACCACGATCAGCTCCTTCTCCCGCTCCAGGTAACCACTGGCATCGACACCGAACACCGCCTCGTCCTGCCAGCTGAACTGCACGCACTCGGCGACCTTGGCTGCTTCTTTGGTCGAATTGAAAATCCTGTCCGGTTGGCCAGACCGCGCGTCGTTGATCACCGACGAGGCGCAGCCCGCCAGCAGCATCGCGGCGAAGATCGCCAGTCCTGTACGCATGTTCCACCTCATCGAGCGCAAAAAAGGAGGCGACTGTAGCACCGCCGGGCCCGTCGCCGAAAACCCTGTTTTTTGTGCGTCAATAGATGGCATCGATCAGCCCATCAAGAAGGTCGATTAGTCACACAAAAAACAGGGGCATACACTGCGCGCGAATACGCCTGCAGGCCGCCAGAAGAGCGGGCCACCGCGTATTCCCTGCATGCTTTGGCCTGAAGACCACTGACCGATCCTGACGCTTTTACCGGCGGGCGCCCGCGTGCGCGCCGCACGCCCAGGCTCGGCCGCAACAAGGAGATGATCATGGGACTGGGTAGACGACAGTTCTTCAAACTGTGCACCGTGGGCGCCGCCACCGCGACCTGCGCGACCCTGGGCTTCGCCCCGGGCATGGCCCAGGCGACCCAGTCGCGCCAGTACAAACTGCTGCGGGCCAAGGAAACCCGCAACAACTGCACCTACTGCTCGGTGGGCTGCGGCCTGCTGATGTACAGCCTCGGCGACGGCGCGAAGAACGCCAAGGCGCGGATCTTCCATATCGAGGGCGACCCGGACCATCCGGTCAGCCGCGGCTCGTTGTGCCCGAAAGGCGCCGGCCTGGTCGACTACATCCACAGCGAGCAACGCCTGCTCTACCCCGAATACCGCGCGCCGGGCTCGGACAAATGGCAGCGGGTCAGCTGGGAGTACGCCATCGAGCGCGTCGCCCGCCTGCTCAAGGACGACCGCGACGCCAACTTCATCGAGAAGAATGCCAAGGGCACCACGGTCAACCGCTGGCTCAGCACCGGCATGCTCTGCTCGTCGGCGGCCAGCAGCGAAACCGGCTCGCTGGACCAGCGCTTCACCCGCGCCCTGGGCATCCTCGGCACCGACAGCCAGGCCCGGGTCTGCCACGCCCCCACCGTCTCGGCCCTGGCGCCGACCTTCGGCCGCGGCGCGATGACCAACAACTGGGTCGACATCAAGAACGCCAACGTGGTGCTGATCATGGGTGGCAACCCCGCCGAGGCGCACCCGGTGGGCTTCAAGTGGGTGATCGAGGCGAAGATCCGCAACGGCGCCAAGGTCATCGTCGTCGACCCGCGCTTCAACCGCAGCGCCGCCGTGGCAGACATCTACGCGCCGATCCGCGCCGGCTCCGACGTGACCTTCCTGATGGGCATGGTCAACTGGCTGATCACCAACGACAAGATCCAGCACGAGTACGTGCGCGCCTACACCAACGCCAGCCTGATCGTGCGCGAGGACTACCACTTCGACGAAGGCCTGTTCAGCGGCTACGACGCCAGCAAGCGCAGCTACGACCGCAGCTCGTGGAACTACGAGCTGGACGAGAACGGCCACGCCCGGCGCGACATGAGCCTGAGCCACCCGCGCTGCGTGTGGAACCTCCTCAAGGCCCACGTCTCGCGCTACACCCCGGAGATGGTCAGCAACGTCTGCGGCACTTCGCAGGAAGACTTCCTGCAGATCTGCGCGATCCTCGGCGAGACCAGCGCCCCGGACAAGACCGCCACCTTCCTCTACGCCCTCGGCTGGACCCACCACACCAACGGCGCGCAGATGATCCGCGGCTCGGGGATGATCCAGCTGCTGCTGGGCAACATCGGCATGGCCGGCGGCGGCGTCAACGCCCTGCGCGGCCACTCCAACATCCAGGGCTACACCGACCTCGGCCTGCTCTCCCTGCGCCTGCCGGGCTACATGAACCTGCCGTCCGACGCCCAGGCCGACCTGGCCACCTACCTCAAGCAGACCACGCCGGCCGCGCTGCTGCCGGAGCAGGTCAACTACTACAAGAACACGCCGAAGTTCTTCGTCAGCCTGATGAAGAGCTTCTGGGGCGACAAGGCCACCAAGGACAACGACTGGGGCTTCGACTGGCTGCCGAAGTGGGATGACAGCTACGACGTCATCAACTTCACCAACCGCATGTACGAAGGCAAGGTCAACGGCTACATCGCCCAGGGCTTCAACCCGGTGGCCGCCTTCCCGGACAAGAACAAGGCCCAGGAAGCCCTGGCCAAGCTCAAGTTCCTGGTGATCATCGACCCGCTGGCCACCGAGACCTCCAGCTTCTGGAAGAACCACGGCGAAGAGCACAACGTCGACACCGCGGCGATCCAGACCGAGGTGTTCCGCCTGCCCTCCTCCTGCTTCGCCGAGGAAGACGGCTCCATCGTCAACTCGTCGCGCTGGCTGCAATGGCACTGGGCCGGAGCCGCGCCGCCCGGCGAGGCCTGGCACGACGGCAAGATCCTCGGCCACCTGTTCATGAAGCTGCGCGAGCTCTATGAAAAGGAAGGCGGCGCCAACCCTGCGCCGATCCTCAACATGGCCTGGGACTACGCCGACCCGCTGGACCCCAAGCCGGAGGAAGTGGCCAAGGAATCCAACGGCCGCGCCCTCGCCGACCTGCACGACGAGCAGGGCAACCTGATCCTGCGCAAGGGCCAGTTGCTCGACAACTTCGGCCAGCTGCGCGATGACGGAAGCACCGTGTGCTTCAACTGGATCTTCGCCGGCTCCTGGACCGAGCAAGGCAACCAGATGGCCCGCCGCGACAACAGCGACGTTGGCCTCGGCAACACCCCCGGCTGGGCCTGGGCCTGGCCGCAGAACCGCCGCGTCCTGTACAACCGCGCCTCCGCCGACCCGGCCGGCAAGCCCTGGGACCCGAAACGCCAGCTGATCGGCTGGGACGGCGCGCGCTGGAGCGGCGTCGACGTACCCGACTTCGTCCCGAGCATCGCCCCGGGCACGGCTACCTGCCCGTTCATCATGCTGCCGGAGGGCGTCGGCCGCCTGTTCTCCGGCGGCTCGCTCAACGACGGGCCGTTCCCCGAGCACTACGAACCCACCGAAAGCCCGCTGGCCAGCAACCCGCTGCACCCGGCCGTGACCTACAGCCCCACCGCGCGGGTGTACGAGCACGACCGCTCGCGGATGGGCAAGCGCGAGGAGTTCCCCTACGTCGCCACCACCTACTCCATCACCGAGCTGTTCCGCCACTGGACCAAGCACTCGCGGCTCAACGCGATCATCCAGCCGGAGCAGTTCATCGAGATCGGCGAAAAGCTCGCCGCGGACAAGGGCATCCAGCACGGCGACCGGGTCAAGGTCAGCACCAAGCGCGGCTACATCAAGGCCAAGGCCGTGGTCACCAAGCGCATCCAGCGCCTGACCATCGACGGCCAGGCCGTCGACACCATCGGCATCCCCTGCCACTGGGGCTACGAAGGCAGTACGCGCAAGGGCTTCCTGGCCAACACCCTGACCCCGGGGGTCGGCGATTCCAATACCCATACGCCGGAATACAAGGCGTTTCTCGTCAACGTGGAAAAGGTCTGAGGGCTAACGCATGTCATACCAGTCCCAGGACATCATCAAACGCTCCGCCACCAGCAGCCTGACCCCGCCGCCCCAGGCACGCAGTCACCAGGCCGAGGTGGCCAAGCTGATCGACGTGAGCATCTGCATCGGCTGCAAGGCCTGCCAGGTCGCGTGCAACGAATGGAACGACCTGCGCGACGAGGTCGGCCACAACGTCGGCGTCTACGACAACCCCGCCGACCTCTCGGCGGACACCTGGACGCTGATGCGCTTCGACGAAGTGGAAAACGAAAGCGGCCGCCTCGAATGGCTGATCCGCAAGGACGGCTGCATGCACTGCGCCGACCCGGGCTGCCTCAAGGCCTGCCCGCAGCCGGGAGCGATCATCCAGTACGCCAACGGCATCGTCGATTTCCAGTCCGAGCACTGCATCGGCTGCGGCTACTGCATCGCCGGCTGCCCGTTCGACGTGCCGCGAATCAGCCAGAAAGACAACAAGGCGTACAAATGTACTCTTTGCGTCGATCGGGTATCGGTCGGCCAGGAACCGGCCTGCGTCAAGACCTGCCCCACCGGCGCGATCAACTTCGGCGGCAAGGCCGAGATGCAGGAAGTGGCGGCCGGGCGCGTGCGCGAGCTGCAAGGCCGCGGCTTCGCCGGCGCCGGCCTGTACGACCCGCAGGGCGTGGGCGGCACCCACGTCATGTACGTGCTGCAGCACGCCGACAAACCGCACCTGTACCACAAGCTGCCCACCGACCCGCGCATCAGCGGTGCCGTGCAGGGCTGGAAAGGCTGGCTCAAGCCGGTTGCGGCGGTGGCCTTCTTCGCCACCCTTGCCGGCACGGTGTTCCACTATGTCGGCGTCGGCCCGAACGAAGTGGACGAGGACGAGAAACACGACGAGGAGACCCACGCATGAACAAGGACAAGATGATCCTGCGCACGCGCTTCATCGAGCGCGCCAGCCACTGGCTGATGGTGATCTGCTTCTTCACCGTCGCCCTGTCCGGGCTGTCGTGGTTCTTCCCCTCGCTCAACGGCCTCAACGCCGTGTTCGGCACGCCGCAGATGGCGCGCATCCTCCACCCGTTCTTCGGCGTGGTGGTGTTCCTGCTGCTGGTGTTTTTGTTCATCCGCTTCGTGCGCTACAACCTGCCGGAACCGGAGGACCGCCTGTGGTTCAAGAACGTTCCGCAGGTACTGGCCGGCAAGCATGAGCCACAGTTGCAGATCGGCAAGTACAACGCCGGGCAGAAGGTGCTGTTCTGGGGAATCATGGGGTTGATCAGCGTGCTGCTGGTGAGCGGCGTGGTGATCTGGCGGCCCTGGTTCGCGCCGCTGTTTTCCATTCCGGTGATCCGCATCGGCTTGCTGGTGCATGCCATGGCGGGGATCGGCCTGATCCTGCTGGTGATCGGCCATGCGTACCTGGCGTTCTGGGTGAAGGGCTCGATTCGCGGGATGGTCACCGGCTATGTGTCGCATCGCTGGGCCAGGACCCACCATGACCGCTGGTATCGGCAGATCAGCGCCAAACAGGGTGGGAAAGGCAAATGAACAGTATCCGCATGACGCCGCTGGAGGGTGGCCAGGCTGCCGTGGGTGAGATCATTCCGGTGCTGTTGCCGTTTCCCGGCGGGGACTACCTGAGACGGGCGGCGCGGCTGCGGGTGCTGGCGGTTGGGCATCCGATGGCGGGTTACCTGGACTTCGTCGCCGGGTTGGTGGAGACCCAGCAGTACCTGCTGCAACGCATGCCGCTGCCACCTGCCTTATTGGCGGGTTTGCCAGCGCTGCTCGACAGTGACGGCGCGCCGCTGGACTGCCAGCGGCATGTGCGCCATCCGCACTGGCGCGCGTTGCTGCGCGGGCTCGGGGAAACCATCGAGCATGCGGTGCTGGAGGATCTGCTGGCCGAGGAAGACTGGCGGCTGGAAGCCTATGCCGACTCGCTGCTGCGCGGCGACTATCACCAGGTGAATAGTGGCGAGGCGCTGTTCGTCTGGGCGGCGTTGTCGTTGTACTTCAGCCAGCTGGCCGCGCATCTGCCGGCGGCGGGCAAGGCCCATGGCGAGGGGCGGCAGCATTGTCCGGTGTGCAACAGTGTGCCGGTGGCCAGCAGTATCCAGACCGGCGCGCAGGCCGGGTTGCGGTATCTGCACTGCGGGTTGTGCGAGAGTCGCTGGCATATGGTGCGGGTGAAGTGCAGCAACTGCGAGGGGACTGGGGCGCTGGATTACTGGTCGCTGGATTCGGAGCGGGCGGTGGTGAAGGCGGAGAGTTGTGGGGAATGTGAGAGTTATTTGAAGGTGTTTTATCCGGAGCATGATCGGGAGCTGGAGGTGTTGGCGGATGATCTGGCGACGTTGGGGTTGGATGCAGAGGTGGAGCGGGAGGGGTTTGGGCGGAGTGGTGTGAGTCCGTTTTTGTTTCCGGGTTGAGCCACGATCTCGCGGCTGAACCAGGCCCCTGCGAGAGCCGCCGCTAGAGCCACCGTGGGAGCGAGCTTGCTCGCGAAGGGCCGCAAAGCGGCCCCAAAACCATCCCCTTTCAATGTGTCAGACAAGTCGCGGACTTAGGTTTTCCGACGGCCTGTGGGAACTGGCTTGCCGCTGATAAGCATGGCTATCTACACATATCCTGCCGTACCTAAATAGCCGGACAGCCGCGATCCTGTAGGAGCGGATTCATCCGCGATTGGCCGCAAAGCGGCCATAAAACCTGCCTCTTCGGTGCATCAGACAAACCCGGGACTCAGGATTTGCAACGGCTGCGCCGCCTATCGAGGCGGTCCAGCCTCCCGATTAATCTTCCACTCCAACAGCTTTGCAACGCACCAAAGTCGTGTGGATACCCATGCAGCGATTTGGCCCGACAGAACGACACGACTGTAAGGTCAACGCAGAAGTAAGGTATGTTCCCTCCCCGAAACCGGCTGGCATTCATGGAGGAACAAATGCGGATCTACATTACAGGTGCATCCTGTGCAGGCGTGACCACCCTGGGACAGAACCTTGCCGGGCAACTCGGGCTGCGTCATGTGGATGTCGACGATTACTACTGGATGCCCACAGACCCGCAGTTCACCACCAAGCGGCCGGTCAGCGAACGCGCTCCGCTGCTACAGCAAGCACTCGGCCAGGACGATTGGGTACTGACCGGGTCCTGCATGGTCTGGGGGGATGAACTACTGGCGCATGTCGACCTGATCGTGTTCGTGGTTACGCCAACAGCTGTCCGCCTTGAACGTCTGGCGGCTCGTGAAAAGGCTCGCTTTGGGGATCGCATTGCTCCGGGTGGGGACATGCATGAAATACATGTGGGGTTCAGGGAGTGGGCTTCGCAGTACGACAATCCGGAGTTCTCGGGGCGCCGAATCAAACGGGACAGATTTAGTTTTAAAGATCACTGATAAAAATAAATCCGTCCCGTTTTTGCTAAAAATGGTTTGTCTATAAAAGAGCGTGCAAAAGTGGATGGATCTATTTTTTCGTTGGTGCGAACACCCAAATAAATCCACCATTTTTCAAGAGCATTGACTACGCCATTTTAAAAAGTCGTGATAACTCCAGCGCGTAGCTATCAGCCGCCCAGTACGCGATTTTTTTACACAAATTAAACTCCTCTGAGCCAACAGTTAGCTCGCCGTGAGCCAAGTCATTGCGAACATCTGCAAGCTGAATAGACTTTTGCAGATCAAATTCATTATTCATAGCCAGTAACAAGAAGTAGATTTTTGTACGCTGACTACCTTTGGTGCTTAGCCCAAACTTTGCAAGATCTTCAGCGATTGTGTTTGACGACGGTATCGATCTCGCCGAGGCGAGATCATCTGATATTATTTCCAATATATTATAGTAAGATAAGAAACTAAATCTTCTTGAAATATCCTCCAACTCGAGAGACTCCTTGAGTCGACGCCTTAGGGCCGCGCATTTTTTTGAACGCTTATCAGTGCGAACCGCTGCCACCTCGTAAGCTTCGATAACTTCATGTATGTTTTGATGAGGAAGTTCGCTATGGATTCTTTGCATAACCATAGAACCACCACCAGCGATTGATGTAATCCACTCGCCCTCATACTCCTCCCACTGAAGATAATCGAGAGGAAGCCTATACCTAAAACCAAGAACAGGCATTATTCGATCTAAACACTCTGAGAGATCAAAATTATTGCCATTCCTATGAGATTGCTGGGTAGATACCACCTCACAGTTAAATGCGGACGGAAAACCGCCCTCGTATCGCAACTCCTTTTGATCTGCTGATAGCGGTGTCAACTCCACCTCAAACCCATTGAATTCAAAACCAGCAGTAACCTCCAATATATTGTCAGAGTATACGACCGCCTTAAGCTTGTAACGACTTGGCTTTATACCCCTTTCATAGTAATCCAGCCATTTTTTTGCATCTTCTTTATTCAATTCCATCCTCCTATTCATTTGAGCAAACAAGAAATGGCACAGATTTATTCTTCAGAAATACGGCCTTAAAAATAATCCCCCCCTTTCCTCGCACCTTCTTTTCACAACAATAATCGCAATCACCCTCGAGACTTCACACCCATGACCAAAAACGGGACAGATTTATTTTTCAAGGATCATTGATAAAAATAAATCCGTCCCGTTTTTGGTCGGAATCACTCGTTAGGTACGGTTGGCGCCGACTTTTTCTCCAGACTGCACAACATAACGATAGCCGAGGCAGTCATGTGCAGAACGTAGGCAGCAATCTCAGGCTCGACCTCTACAACCGCAGCCCCTTGCCCATGGCCTCCTTCCTTATTACGAATTGTTGGCACACTGCTTTCCAACAGGATCGTGAGAGCACTTAGGTGGCTCTGGTGATACGACGGCAGAAAGTTATTAGCCAGCAGCACACCCAAAAGCTTCTTCGCTGGTGAAGTCTTATCGTACTCCCACCCTCGCAAATGCAGCACGACCTTGATGGTACTTTCAAATGCTTTCAACGCGTCGTTGAGGGCTTCTTTAAGATTGTCATGCCTGTAATGCTCATATGCCCCGAAAAATTCATCTCTAGCCCCTGCATATTCAGGTTGATTCAAGAAACCGATGGCGGGCTTTACAATTTCTGCATGCAAGAGCTCGGAATCAATCCGCAGAACCATTCCATAACTTATCTCATAGCCTTTTCCATGTTCTTTGAATCGAGTATTTATCTCGGACACACAAGCATCGACGCATAACGCGCTATCTTCCCTAGGGTATCCGTATACGTACGCTTTATCGCGATAACCTTCGGCAATCCTGAAACACAACTCAACAGCGTCAAGTACGCGATCTACATCCCTCTCGTTACGAATGAACTGGATGAGTTCGTCAGCGCCATCAGAGTGGTCATACTGATCCCGTGCTAGCCTGTGAACCCCATACTCGCGGCGTAAAAGTGCACAAATACCTCGGTAGTTTCGCTCTTGCTCGTTACGAGCCTGAACCCCAAGCACGTCGCCGATCACATAGCAAATTTGATTGCGCAAGCTGGAAGTGAACTCATCATACGTGTAGACATCAGGTTCCAGACCAAGCTCACGCTTCCTACGTTTTGAATACAAGTCGATGACTGGCATAGGTCCTCCCGGCGCTGTGAATGGGCATCATAATATAGATTTAGTTATCGACATATACCATGACCAGGGAATCAGAAAAACCAATTAAAGATTGGTCGCGTATGAACCACGTAGTAGAGAGCACACCATAGAAGCATGAATAAATCCAACGCAGCGATGGCATATACGGCAAAAAACTGCCACCACAGTCTGTCTTTAACTGCCTGAAGCTCTCCAGCGTACGCGGCTTGGTTGTTATCGAACCTCTTCTCGAATACGATCCGCTGCCGTTCAACTTCAGAACTTATGGTATTCAGTGTTGCGTGTTGGTTGACAAGAAAGCCAACCAGCAAGACACAAAACATCAATACACCGAAGAATATTGCCGTATTTGCCGCAAATTGTGCATTGAGAGAGCTGGTAACTTTCAATTGGCTCAAGGCGATAAAAGTTGCAATTGGCAGACCCAAAACCTGCGCCTGGATGTCTGAAATTGCCTTGTGTACTTTTGTGATGGCATCAACTTTGAACGCATGGACTTCTGCAACAGCTTTATCGTACGTGTAATCGGAGGCAAAGACGTTATAACTTGCTTGCAGGCGCTGACACAGTTCGTTGATATTTTTTATTAAATATGGGAATCGTTCCTTTTCAGGAGTCAACATCAGCATCTCAATCAGGTTCTCAGCAAGCATTTTCACCTTTTGTTCTTTGTGGTAGCTGTCGAGTACAAAACGCTCAAGCTTTTCGAAGCCGGAAAAGTCCAAACTGTTGACCTCAGTCTCCCCATAGGTCACCGGCACGACAAAACGACCATCCTTGTAGAATATCAACTCTTCTTTTTGTGTATCCAGGTAGTGCGCGGAGTCGGCCAGCAGCCTGATGAGACGCAAAACTTGACGGTACCGGTTTACGACCACCAGAGTTTTTTGGTCAGCGGAAGAGAACTTCTCCTCGATCAAGTAATAGTTGTCTCTTTCCTTAACCCGAGCACCTGCTGTTGCCGATATATATTTTGCGAAGTTCTCTGCCAGTATACCCATGCCAACCCGTGGAGGGGATACATCCAAGAGAAATACATCATTTAATTTAATATCAGCGTAGTCGCCTTGGAGAACGGTTACTCCTGACTCTTCAAAATTCTGTTCATCGACCGCTTGGGTCAACGAACGTTGCAATAGGTCATTGGTTATTTTCAGCGTAAATCCACCACCGGATGCCTTTTCCATGGCCCTGTAGATGGGGAGCAAATCTGAAAATTTAATCCTCTTCGCCATCTTGGTTGACTTCCGTCCTTAGGCGCGCCGCCAGCTCTTTTGGCAGCTGCTTGATGATCAGTGCTTCTGATTCCATATCGAACTCGATTTCACCGTTGCTCAAGGCAGCGCGGTCAAAGGTAATACTCCAGTTCTTTGAGCCACCACTGAATTTCACAAGGCTTCTGAGTGAGCGTTTGTCCGGAATGAAGCCATCTGATATGTCAAGGCCTGAAGCTTCAAACAGGCCGCTAAGTGCCTCCGGATTTTCGGGCCATACTTCGTTGGCGAATGCATTTAGCTCGAATGGAACATCCTTTTCAGCATAGCGCTTGCATATCACATAAGCGTTTCTGAGAAACTCCTCTCGATGTTCTTCGGTCATCTCCTGAGATTGAACGAATTTGTCGAGCGCTGTTCCAAGCTTTCGGGTTTCAAGCACTGCGGCTACCGAGTTGTTGCAGCCCAGGAAAAGTTTGAAGAAGTCAGAAACCTTGTCCTGCCCACGGCCTTTGATAAAGCTGAGGTACTTATCTCCGCCGTCAGTCCAGTCGGTCATGTTCACCCGGCCTGCCAGACGGAATCCTTTGATGTCGAGATGAAGAGCATCAACCACTTCCTTTGATTTGTTGAGCGCGGCGCCCAGCTCGTCATTCAGGATCGCAACGATAAAGAAATCGGTCCCGTCGACAGTACGACGGAAGTGGGCAAAGAAAGCGTGCCCGCCGGTCGAGGCTGTTCCCTGGGCAGATTTCCGCAGGTTTTCGGCCATCTGTAAGGTAGTAGCAACGAAGTCGCTGCTGTCGTTTTTAAAGTAACCCTCAAGGAATCTGGACACCGGGTAATTGTCGGTGTCTTCCTCGAAGCGACCGTGTGATTTACCCGTTTTTCCGGCATAGATTCTTGCCAACTGGTCGATCAGCCGTTGTACGGTCTCTCCGACGTCTAGGACTCTCTCGCGTCCGTCCACGATGAATCCCGCCTCGCCCTTGTTCAGAGTGTGCACGATGACGTTGACGATCTCGTTTTCTAGGGTGACACCTGAGGCCTCTGGGGCCCCTTCACTGCCATCTGCCATGTCTCTTCCTTTTGTAGTGAACTCCAAGGTGCAGCGTGGCTGTTGAGCCTAGATAGCCGACCAGTCAGAAATCGACACAGGGTAAGCTGGCACTTTGACATCATCAAGTGTTGATTTTAGGTCCCATTGCCGGGCTGCTGCAGCTGATTCCGACAGGCGTGTCGTGCAGATCGCACCCGAAAATGCAGAGTTCACTACCTGATAATCAAGTAGCCACCCCGCTGCTACGCCTTCTGTCCTTTTTACGGATTACCGTAAGCTGACATCAGGCTGGCGTTGCAGCTCCAAGCAGCGGTGTTGTTTCCCACCAGGTCCAACTCATCGACAATCCACCGTCCCCAAAACTGGGCTCTGTCTCACATAGCTGGAGCCAAAATCTTAATCGGGTATCGCATAAAGCTACGAAAGCGCAGCTAACTCCGACTTTCACGTAGGCAATTTCCCGATCATACTTCCACCCCGCCTCACCCCATTGCGTGCCCTGGAATCGATCCCTAGTCTGCCCCCCGTCGCTGCCAATTCAGCGATCAGGTTTGGTCGCCTGTCGATACCAAGGCGCGTAAGCGCCATTCCGATTCTGTTGGCGCTTTATTGTGCTCGCTGTCCAGTTCCATGGCGGCTGTGCGCAGGGCGCCTTCGGGTGCGCCGGATTGCCTTGGTTCCCGGTCGACCAGCCTGCGTACAGTTGCCACCCATCGTCTGGTCGCGTGCGTGGTGACTCCAACCAAGGAGTTTTGCCATGAAGAAGATCGTTCCTGATCCGCCTACCCTTCCCCGACGTCCCGTCACCGCCCACACCCATTTCGGCTCCTGCAACAACACCCATCCCCACCTGTTCAGCGTCTGCGCGGGCATCAGCATGGAAGACGCCCTGGCGCATCTGGCCATGGTCCTGATAGCTGCCAGTGAAACCAACGTCCAGGTCTGCGAACTGGCGGGCAAGCCGGTGCAAGGGTTGGCGTGGGCTACCCAGCAGTCGTTGGAGATGGGGCAGGCGTTGGTTGATTCGTTGTTGGGGGGTGGGGGTGATGGTGCTCAGGTGAGCTGAGGGATTTTCATCGATTCTGGAATCAGTTACCTGGCCGGCGGAGAGCGCGATCCTGTGGGATTCACCGAAACGCCGGACCGTCGCGATCGGCGGAGAAGCCCTAGTAAACCCAGTGTTCTCGGCGCTTCAGGCAGATATGGAACTCAGGTTTTACGACGGCTTCGCCGCCGATCGCGGATAAATCCGCTCCTACACCGATCGGGCTGCGCCACAACCGACTCAATGCTCGATGAAACGGGACAGATTTTCACGGGGATCGATACGTAAAAAACACCCTTCGCCCACCAACGTACACGCAGAACCCTGCCTGTAGTTTCACTACTGTCTGGCGCCAATATTTCTGGTTAGTCCGACTCAATACAATCTGGCCTCATACAGCGGAGTCACTAACCCGCTGAGATAACAAGCATGTCAAACCAGCAAAACGCATCGTCAAAAGACGCTTCCTGGCAGATCAATCTTCCCCGGTTCGAGGTAGCCCCAAAGCACAAATCCTACGATGTCGTCATCATCGGCGGCGCCACCATGGGTGCGTGCACGGCCTGGTTTCTGGCATCGAATCCCGACTTCAAAGGCAATGTCCTGGTCGTCGAGCCAGACCCCACCTTCGCCAAGGCCCAGACCGGCGCATCGAATAACTGCATGCGGCAGCAGTTTGCCAACCCCATCAATGTCAGGATCGGTCAGTTTGCCGCCGAGTTCGTGAAGTCATTCCGTCAGAACCTGGGCGGAGATCCCGCAGTACCAGACCTGCCAATCCGTAACTTCGGCTACCTCTATCTTTCCGACAACGCCGATCTCACATCGGTACTGGAGCGGGATCAGCAGGTGCAGGCGAAGAATGGCGCCGGCACGCGCATGGTGGATCGCCAGGAGATTGCCGCTGCCTATCCGTTCTACAAGCTCGACGATATCGAGGCGGGCAGCTTGAACATCCAGGACGAGGGCTATTACAACGCGCCGCTGATGGTCGAGTGGCTGATCAGGAAATCGACCGAGCTTGGCGTGGATTATGTGCGCAACAAAGTCGTTGCCATTGGCCGTGCAGGCGACAAGGTAACCAGTGTCACGCTGGCATCCGGGGAGGTCATCAAGGCAGGCCATGTCGTCAATGCGGCGGGAACCCGTGCGGGTCAGATCGCAGCCATGGCGGGTCTTGAACTCGATATCCAGCCCAAGCGGCGATACACCTACATCTTCCGGGCAAGACAGCCGCTGGATCGTGACCTGCCACTGACCATCGATCCTACCGGCGTCCACTTCCGCCAGTTTGGTGACGACTATCTGGTTGGCTGCCCGCCATTGGGCGAGGATGAGACTGTCGACTGCGATGACTTCACCGCCGAAGAGGGTATCTGGGAGAAGAAGATTCACCCGATTCTCTCGAATCGCATTCCGCAGTTCCGTGACGTGGAAATCATCGATTTCTGGATGGGTCACTACGATTTCAATACCTTCGACTACAACGTCGTGATCGGCCCGCATGACGTGGTGTCGAACTTCCACTTCAGCAATGGTTCTTCCGGTCATGGCTCACAGCAAGGACCAGCTGTTGGCCGCGGGATCGCCGAGCAGATCATCTACGGCGAGTTTCGCTCCCTCGACTTGTCGCCGTTTCTTTACGCCCGCTTTGCCAAGGGTGAGCGCGTGATCGAGCGGGCTGTGATCTGACTGGCCTGGCGGCGCTGAACCTGGCGGTCAGCGCCGCCCCTTTTCAGCACTGGTGCTTGCTTCGACTTCGTCGAGCAACCAGGCAACGACTGTCCCCAGGGCTGAGTCGGGCATGATGGGGGCAGCCGTCACAACGTAGAAACCTTGTTCGGTTTTCAGGGGGTAAGGGTCAGCGAATGCCATGACCAGAGTGCCCGCCTTGAGCGAGGGGCTCACCAGAGGTTCAGGAATCAACGCAATCCCCATCCCTTGTTCGGCAGCATCAAGCGCGAGGTCGGTCTGCGAAAAGGAAGGCCCCGAGAAACGAGCGCCAGGCAACCCATAGAAGTCAAACCAACGCGCCCAGTTGTCATGCGTGTCCGAGATCAGCGGCACGTTCAGTACATCCTCGGGGCGTCGCCAACTGCCGTGTCCGCTCAAGGCTGGAGAACACACCGCAATCCCCTGCCCCGGCAGCAGGAAACTTGCAGTGGTATCCAGGAAGGGTGGCGCTCCCCATCTGATCGCCATGTCGATGCTCCCCGGACCTTTCAGCGGTCGCCTGGCATCCGTGGCATCGATCATGATCGATATCCGTGGGTGCTTTTCAGCCAATCGCACAAGACGAGGCATTAACCAGCGACTGGCAAATGCCACCGTCGTACTGATTGTCAGTCGGCATGGGGAGTTTTCGACTTCGCTCTGCAGCAGGACTTGTGTTGCCTCCTGGATGATGCCCATGGCCAGACGAACGCGGTTGACGTACTCCTGCGCCACCGGAGTTGGCGCCAGGCCACGGGGAAGGCGGGTAAACAACCTGATACCCAGTTTGTCCTCCATGGCTCGCACCTGCTGGGCGATCGCGCCCTGAGTCACGAAAAGCTCGTCGGCGGCTGCCCTGAAGCTACCAAGCCTGGCGGTAGCTTCGAACGCAATAAGCTGGTTGTGTACAGCCTGGCTCATGCGCTGCGCGTTAGTGATCTTCATCCTGCAGCTCTCTCGCTACGCAAATAATCGCCAGACCGGAATCATGTCGCTTCAGGCGAAGCTCACGAAGACAAACAAAGGTTTTCTACTGGCGCGGGTTTCTTTAATCATGTTCAGGGAGTAGCTTCGGTACGGTAAGTCTTGCGATCCCGTTCAGGTTATCAACCTTGTGCAGGCATCAGAGAGACAAAAGAAATCACACAAGCCGATAGAATTTCCATTGCCATGCCAGACGGTTTCCTTGAGTTGCCCTCGCTTAACGCGTTGCGTGTTTTTGAAGTGGTGGCTCGCCACTTGAACTTTCGTGTGGCCGCTGAAGAGCTGGGCGTGACCCAGGCGGCAGTGGCCCAACAGATCCGCGGGCTGGAAGCCAGCCTGGATCTTCGTTTGTTCGAACGTCTACCCCGGGGCCTGGCGTTGACCGATGCGGGCAAGGGCTACAGCGGCAGCATCCGCAGTGCATTTGCGATGATCGACGAGGCAACACGCCTGCTCAGGCCGAAAGCCTCCCATCTCACGGTCAGCGTTACCCCTACCTTTGCCTCGAAATGGCTCATTCCCAGGCTCGGCAACTTTGCCCAGAGCCATCCAGACATCGATTTGCGTGTGCTGGCAACAGATCGGCTATCCCACTTCAGCACCGATGGCGTGGATATCGCTGTCCGCTACGGCAAGCCCGAGTTCGGAGCGGGCTTGAACAGCGAACTGTTGATGGAACAGCGCATCGTTGCAGTGGCCTGTCCAACGTTGTTCGAAGGAAGCGAAATCCCCGTCAGCTTTGAACAGCTCCAGGATTTCATCATGCTTCACGATGCCCATGATTTCTGGCCCCAGTTCCTTGCCGAACTGTTCCCGCAGCACGCGCAACCCACTGCCAGGAACCTGCGATTCAATCAGACCTCACTGGCCATCGAGGCGGCCACCAGGGGCCAGGGCATTGCATTGGCCAGCTCGGCGTTCGTAAGCGATGAGCTCGCCTCGGGCAGGTTGATCCAGATCTTCGCCCAGCAGCTCAGGCTCGATAAGTCGTTCTATCTGGTGTGGCCACGAAAGACGAAGCAGCCAGAGTCGCTGGGCATCGTCCAGCACTGGCTCAAGCAGCAGGCTGACAATAGCTGATCTACTGGATTGGTAAAGTTTTGCTGTCTCCCTCGCCACCGGCGCTGCTGCTAAGGTTGATGCACCTTAGCAATCAGCATTCGAAACCAGGAGGCAGCATGTCAGTAGAAAAAGTTGCAATTATCACGGCAGGCGGCAGCGGTATGGGCGCGGCAGCCGCACGACGTCTGGCCGCTGACGGTTTCAAGGTTGGCATCTTGTCCTCATCTGGCAAGGGCGAGGCGCTGGCTGCCGAACTCGGTGGCATCGGGGTCACCGGCAGCAACCAGTCGGTTGAAGACCTGCAACGCCTGGTCGACGCTGTCGTGCAGAAGTGGGGCCGTATCGACGTGCTGGTCAACAGCGCCGGCCACGGCCCGCGCGCGCCGATCCTGGAAATCAGCGACGAAGACTGGCACAAGGGCATGGACACCTACCTGCTCAATGTCATTCGTCCAACCCGCCTGGTGACGCCCTACATGCAGCGCCAGAAGGGGGGCGTGATCGTCAACATTTCCACCGCCTGGGCGTTCGAGCCCACCGAGATGTTCCCGACTTCTGCCGTGTTCCGCTCAGGCCTGGCCGCGTTCACCAAGATCTTCGCCGACAACTTCGCCGCCGATAACGTGCGGATCAACAACGTGCTCCCTGGCTGGATCGACAGTTTGCCAGCCACCGAGCAACGCCGTGACAGCGTACCGCTCAAGCGCTACGGCACAAGCGAAGAGGTCGCTGCGACCATCGCGTTCCTCACCAGCGAAGGCGCCGCCTACATCACCGGGCAGAACATCAAGATCGATGGCGGCGTAACCCGCAGCATTTGATCATCCGTGGCCGCAGCATCGCTGCGGCCACCGTTTCAGGGAACATGGATCACTTCATGCTGGACGATCTGTTTCAGTTTATCTGGACGCAACTGGCGATCCCGGTCGGCCCCGTGCGCAACCCCTATCGGCTCATGCAACTGTCCTCTCTGGATGAGCAAGGGTGGCCTGTCTCCAGGACGGTTGTGCTGCGTGATGCCGATGCCCGTGCCGGCGCGCTGTACTTCTACGCGGACAGGCGCTCGGCAAAATGCACCCAGATAGCCGTTGACCCACGCGTTGCACTAACGGCACTGAGCCCTTGTGGCCTGACGCAGGTGCGCATGCAGGGGCTTGCCACCCTGATCGAGGATCCCGGGCATCGACTGTCCTGCTGGTCCGCTGCGCGTGACAAGACACAGGCATTGTTCCGCCATGGCGCTGTGCCGGGGCAGGAGGTTGAACGCCCTGAGGTCGCCTACGAAAGCATCCAGGATGGTTTCGACAACTTTGCGATTGTCTGTATCGAGCCGCGAGTGCTGGAGTGGCTGGATCTCACGCGACCTGTTCAGCAACGGGCTCGCTTCTTGCGCCATGAAGGATCGTGGCAATCCACCTGGCTTGCTCCCTGAGGCAGGGTTCTCCTGGGAGCATGAAATCGCCGGTCAACCAGCCCACAAGGTGCTCTGGACGAGCGAAAGTTCTGTGGCTCGCCTTTCAGGATGTCAATTGACATCCAAAATGGATGACGACTAACATCCACCCCATCGCCCACCCACACAGGACCGCGATCCATGCACCTGCAATCCGTCTTCGACTACCTCAGCCCCTACGCCTACCTCGCCAACACCCGCCTCCCGGGCCTTGACCACCCCGTCGAGTACTTGCCCATCGACATCCTCAAGGTGATGAAACAGGTCGGTAACCAACCCTCCCCGGCCTGCCCGCCCAAGCTGAAGTACTCCGGCATCGACGCCACCCGCTGGGCCGCGCTGTACCAGGTGCCATTCGCCCCCAATGGCGCCCTGTTCCAGGCCATTCGCGCAGGCCAGCTCGACAGTGCCCTGCTGATCCGCGCTGCCATCGCCGCACAGCAAGCCGGCGTCTTCGAAACCTTCCACCCCGCTCTGTTCGCCGCCGTCTGGGCCAGCACCACCGACCTCACCACCGCGCAAGCCCGCAGCGCCTTCCTGCACACCCTGAACATCGACACCGACCTCTGGCACCTCGCCGAAACCCCGGCCATCCACGCCCAGCTGGCCGCCAACAACGCCCAGGCCGTGGAAAAAGGCGTGTTCGGCGTCCCTACCTTCTTCTGTAACGACGAGATGTTCTTCGGCAACGACCGGCTCGACTTCGTACGCGCCGCCCTCAAGCAAGCAAAAGGAGTTTGACCATGACCACTAAAAAACTGGCCATCGTGACCGGCGTAGGCCCCGGCACCGGCGCGTCCATCGTTCGCCGCCTGGTCGCCGACGGCTACCGCGTGGCGATGCTGGCGCGCAACGCCGAGCGCCTGGCGGAACTGGCCAACGAGTTGCCGGACACCCACGCCTTCCCGGTGGATGTCACCAACAGCGAACGTCTGGAACAGACTCTCGACACTATCCAGTCCCAACTGGGCGACGCCGACGTACTGGTGCACAACGCCGTCGGCGCCACCTTCGGCAACTTCCAGGAAATCGACCCGCAGGCCCTGGAAACCAATTTCCACACCAATGTCATGGCCCTGCTCCATCTCGCTCGAAAACTGTCGCCGGCCATGGTCGACAAGGGCCAGGGCGCGATCATCGTCACCGGCAACACCTCGGCGCTGCGCGGCAAAGGCCATTTCGCCGGCTTCGCGCCGACCAAGGCGGCGCAGCGCATCCTCAGTGAATCCATCGCCCGCGAACTGGGCCCCAAGGGCGTGCACGTGGCTTACCTGGTGATCGATGCAGTGATCGACGTGGAGTGGACGCGCAAGCTGCATCCGACCAAGCCGGACACCTTCTTCATCCAGCCCGTGGACATCGCCGCCGAGGTCGCCCACCTGATCCAGCAGCCGCGCAGCGCCTGGACCTTCCTCACCGAGGTGCGCCCCTACGGCGAGACCTGGTGAGCTGAACCGCGCCCGGGGGCCGGGTGCTATCATCCGCCCCCGGACCACGCCACGAGGACAGCAACCATGGGCCATTCCCAAGCCAGCAAGCAGAACACCCACGAGCGCATCGTCAATCTGGCGGCGGAGCGCTTCTGCGAGCTGGGCCTCGACGGCCTGAGCATTGCCAACCTGATGAAGGAAGCCGGCCTGACCCACGGCGGCTTCTACAAGCATTTCGATTCCCGCGACCAACTGGTGGCCGAGGCACTGGAGGCGGCGTTCAAGCGTTCGGAGAACCCGGAGAAGCTGGCGCGGCACAACTTCCAGGCCATGATCGGCGACTACCTCAGCCCCGAGCACCGCGACGGCGTCGGCACGGGCTGCGCGGTGGGCGCGCTGGTCAGTGATATCGGCCGGGTCGAAGGCGAGGCCCGCGATCTGTACACGCGCAAGCTGCGCGGCAACTTCAAGGGCATCGCCGCGTTGCTCGGCGGCGGCGATGGCGAGAAGCGCAAGGAGGCCATCGTCGCCTTCAGCGCCATGGTCGGCGCCCTCGGCCTGGCACGGGCCACGGGGGATGACGAACTGTCCCGGGAAATCCTCGCCACCGTGCAACAGTTCCTGCTGGACAGCTTCGGCGAAGACTGACACCCGCCTCTACACTCTCCTGACAAGCACCGGGAGAGCGTGGCATGAATGACACCGAAGTCCTGATCATCGGCGCCGGCCCGACAGGCCTGGTCCTCGCACTGTGGTTGAGCAAGCTGGGCGTGCGCCTGCGGATCGTCGACAAGGCCGCGGGGCCCGGCACCACCTCCCGGGCCCTGGCGGTCCAGGCTCGAACCCTTGAGCTGTATCGGCAACTGGACCTGGCCGGGGCGGTGGTCGAGCGCGGGCACCAGGTGCCGGCGGCCAATCTCTGGGTCAGGGGCCAGCCGGCGGCCAAGCTAAACCTGCAGAATATCGGCGCCGGCCTGACGCCCTACCCCTTCCTGGAAATCTTCCCGCAGGACGAGCACGAGAAGCTGCTGATCGAGCGCCTGCAGGGCTTCGGCGTGCAGGTGGAATGGAACACCGAACTGCTGGAACTGCATCAGGACGCCCAGCAGACCCACGCCCGCCTGCGCCGGGTCGACGGCAGCGAGGAAGACTGCGCCACGGCCTATCTTGCCGGCTGCGACGGCGCCCGCTCGGCGGTGCGCAAGGGGCTGGAGATCGGCTTTCCCGGCGGTACCTACCAGCAGGTGTTCTATGTCGCCGATGTGCAGGCCTCGGGGCCGGCGCTGGATGGCGAGCTGCATGTGGACCTGGACGAGGCGGACTTCCTCGCCGTGTTCCCGCTTGCCGGCAGCGGCCGCGCGCGATTGATCGGCACGGTCCGCGACGAGCGCGCGGAACACCCGGAAAACCTGCGCTTCGAGGATGTCAGCAGCCGCGCCATCGAGCACATGCAGGTGCAGGTGGAACAGGTCAACTGGTTCTCCACCTACCGTGTGCACCACCGGGTCGCCGAGCACTTCCGCCGCCAGCGCGTGTTCCTCCTCGGCGATGCCGCCCATGTGCACAGCCCGGCCGGCGGCCAGGGCATGAACACGGGTATCGGCGACGCCATCAACCTGGCCTGGAAACTCGCCAGCGTGCTGCACGGCAAGGCCAGCGACGAGCTGCTGGCCAGCTACGAGATCGAGCGCAAGGCCTTTGCCGAGCGCCTGGTGGCGACCACCGACCAGGTCTTCAATTTCGTCAGCGCCAACGGGCGCATCGCCAACCTGCTGCGCACCCGCCTGGCGCCGGTGCTGCTGTCACGCCTGGTGGCGCTGGGCTCGGTGCGTTCGTTCATGTTCCGCACGATTTCGCAGATCGGCCTCAACTACCGGCTGATGCCGCTGAGCTTCGGCACGGCGGGCCATGTGCATGGCGGTGATCGCCTGCCCTGGGCCCATGATGAAGCGGGAGACAATTTCGCCGGACTGGTGCACCCCTGCTGGCAAGTGCATGTCTACGGCCTGGCCGGCAAGGACCTTACCGGCTGGTGCGCCGCGCGCAAGATCCCGTTGCAGGAATTCGCCTGGAGCCCGGCCCATGAAGCCGCCGGGCTGGCGCGCAACGCCTTCTACCTGATCCGCCCGGACGGCTACGTGGCGCTGGCCGAGCCCTCCTCCTCCACGGCGGCGCTGGAGCGCTACTTCACCGAGCGCTCGCTGAGACCCTGCTGAACCCCGAAGTAGCGCCAGGTGGCGTACAGGCACAGCAGCAGGCCGGCCACCGCCAGCGCACCGCCGACGCCACCGATGTACGCCAGCCCCACCTGGCTGACCACGATGCTGCCCAGCAACGCGCCGCCGCCGATGCCGACGTTGTACAGCCCGGAGAACATGGCCATGGCCACGTCGGTAGCGTCGGAGGCCAGTTGCAGCACCTTGGACTGCAGGGCGAGGCTGAAGCACATGATCGCCATGCCCCACAGCGCGCTCAGGGCGCAGAGCAGCCACGGCACCCCGGCCAGCGGCAGGAGCAGGGTCAGGCTGACGGCCAGCGCGGCGATCGCGCCGATCAGGAAGCCACGGGGGAAGCGTTCGCTGAAGTGGCTGAACAGGAACGAACCGAAGATCCCGGCGCCACCGAACACCAGCAGCAGGATGGTGGTCATTTCGCTGCTCATCGCCGCCACTTCGCGGGCGAAGGGTTCGATATAGCTGTAGCCGGTGAACTGCGCGGTGATTACCAGCACCACCAGGGCATACACCGACATCAGCGCCGGGCGCTTGAGCAGGATCGGCAGGCTGCGCAGCGAGCCGGAATTCTGGCTCGGCAGCAGCGGCAGCGAGCGCAGTAGCCAGAGCAGGGTCGCCACCGAGACCACGGCGATGCCGAGGAAGGTAGTCCGCCAGCCCAGCGCCTCCCCCACCACCCTCCCCAGCGGAATCCCCAGCACCATCGCCAGCGTGGTGCCGGTCGCCAGCAGGCCGAGGGCCTTGGCCTGCTTGCCCGGCGGCGCCACGCGTACCGCCAGCGACGCGGTGATCGACCAGAACACGGCATGGGCCAGGGCGATGCCCACACGGCTGACCAGCAACATGCCGAAGCTGCTGGCAACGCTGGACAGCACATGGCTGGCGCTGAACAGCACGAAGAGGAAGCCGAGCAGGCGCCGGCGCTCGATATTGCGGGTCAGCAGCATCATCGGCAGCGACGTCAGCGATACCACCCAGGCATACACCGTGAGCATCAGGCCGACCTGGGAACTGGGCATGTCGAAGCTGCGCCCGATATCGCTGAGCAGCGCCACCGGCACGAACTCGGTGGTGTTGAAGATGAAGGCGCCCAGCGCCAGGGCGAAAACGCTGAGCCAGCTGCCGCTACGGGGTTCGACGGGGCTATTCATGCGGTGGACAAGGCTCCTTGAAGCGGACAAATCGCGGACGTGACAAAGGCATCCATGAACCCTGGGTTCGGATGTGCCATGCGGTTTTTGTAGGAATGGGTGCGGCCGAGTCTACGTGAGCCAATCCCTTGTCGCAAACGCTTGCCGGGGGCATTTCCGCGACCACGGGAAATCAGGCGCCAGAAAGCCGTCAAAAACATGACTTGCTCTTCCGATCAGCTGCATTGGCTGCGCCAAGCCCGTGCTAGAGCGGCAGAAACACCTCTAACACATCTTGAAACAACTGAGGCGATGGCATTTTGACGGGGTGGCAAATTGCTGCGCTATACATGAAAAAAAGTTCATTTTCTTGACGCAACCTGCCCCGGAGGCCCTATGCGCGCACTGCCCACTCTCATCGCCAGAATCCGCCGCAAAGGACTGCGCCGCACCTTCGTCACCCTGTGGCAGCGTCATGTGTTCTTCCACTGGGAGCTGTTGTGGATGGAACGTGACCTGGTCACCCCGGTGGGTCCGCACACCCTCAAGGAGCATCCGCCGGTGCGCCTGGTGACCATCACCGAAGCCAACGCCAGCGCCTTCGCCCGGCATTTCGGCGATCGGGTCGAGACCATGCGCGAGCTGGCCCGCGAAGGCCATGTCGGGCACATGTACCTGGACGAGGCCGGCGATGCCGTCGCCTTCATCTGGGCCAGTACCCGGGACTATCACGACCGGCATTACTACGGCTGCACCTTCCCCGTGGCGGCCGGGGATTTCTTCGAGTTTGGCGGGGAGATGATCCCGGCCTACTTCGGCAGCCGGCTTTCGGTGGATGCCCAGGTCAACCTGTGGAACACCATGACCGGTTATGGCTGCACCCGGGTGGTGGACGTGGTGGAGACGCACAACGTCCCCGCGCTGAAGCTGCACCTGCGCATGGGCTATCACGAGCAGGGCCGCGTGGTGCATGTGTATGGGCTGTTCGGGCGCTGGAAGCTGTTTCGCGAAAGTCGCTACCAAGGCTCGCGGGTGGCCCCGCTGTGCAAGCCACGGGTGGCGGCGGTGGCCAAGGTCGAAATGGCCTGACAGGTGAAATGAGGTCACCTGTGGCGGGTCGATGATCGCTTGCCAAGGGCTCCGGGGTTGGCTTTGATGACGTCATCGAACCCAACCCACAACCGCCGGAGCCCCCATGATCGCGGGAAAAGACATCCAGACCTGGTGCACCACCCACCCCGTCATCGCCGAACTGGTCGCCCTGGACGAAACCACCTGGTTCAACCCCAACACCGCTCCGGTCGCCGAGGCCCTGCGCGACGTGCCCCTGACCCGCGCCGACATGGATGACGCCAGCGCACGCCTGCAGCGCTTCGCCGCCTTCATCCAGTCCGCCTTCCCGCAGACCCGCGACAGCGGCGGCATCATCGAGTCCCCCCTGCAACCCCTGCCCGCCTTGCAGCGCGAACTGGGCCTCGGCCCCGGCCAGCTGTGGCTGAAAGCCGACCATGCCCTGCCCATCTCCGGCTCGATCAAGGCCCGTGGCGGCATCTATGAGGTGCTTGCCCATGCCGAGCGCCTGGCCCTGGAATCCGGCCTGCTGCAACCCGGCGACAGCTACGCAACGCTCGACAGCGACACGGCCCGCGCCTTCTTCGGCCAGTACCGCATCGCCGTCGGCTCCACCGGCAACCTCGGCCTGTCCATCGGCATCATCAGCGCGCGCCTGGGTTTCCAGGCCACGGTGCACATGTCCGCCGACGCCCGCCAGTGGAAGAAGGACAAGTTGCGCGCCCACGGCGTGACGGTGGTCGAGTACCCCACCGACTACAGCGTCGCCGTCGCCGAAGGCCGGCGCCAGGCCGAGGGCGATCCGTTCTGCCACTTCGTCGACGACGAGAATTCCCGCCAGCTGTTCCTCGGCTACGCCGTCGCCGCCCTGCGCCTGCAAGGCCAGTTGCAACAGGCCGGGATCCGCGTGGACGCCGAACACCCGCTGTTCGTCTACCTGCCCTGCGGCGTCGGCGGTGGCCCAGGCGGCGTGGCCTTCGGCCTCAAGCAGGTGTTCGGCGACGCCGTGCATTGCCTCTTCGCCGAGCCGACCCATTCGCCGTGCATGCTGCTCGGCGTGTACACCGGCCTGCACGAGGACGTATCGGTCTACGACTTCGGCATCGACAACGCCACCGCCGCCGACGGCCTCGCCGTGGGCCGGCCTTCGGGCTTCGTCGGGCGGACCATGCAGCGCCTGATCGATGGCTACTACACGGTCAGCGACGACAATCTCTATCGCTTGCTGGCCCGGATGGAGGCCAGCGAAGGCTTGCGCCTGGAGCCCTCGGCCCTGGCCGGCGTGCCGGGGATGCAGCGGGTCCTGGAGGAAACCCAGGGCTATCGCCAGCGCCTCGGCCTCGACCCGCAGCACATGGCCAATGCCACCCACCTGGTCTGGGCCACCGGCGGCAGCATGGTGCCGGCCGCCGAGATGGACGCCTACCTGGCCACCGGCCGCGCCCTGGCGGACCCACGCTGATGCTCAATCTGCCGCCGTTGCTGGCCTCGCGCCTGGGCAGCAGCCAGTTCGCCAACCTGCACACTTTCCTGGTGGCAGCACGGCACCTGAGCTTCGCCCTTGCCGCCGAGGAGTTGTGCCTCACGCCCAGCGCGGTCAGCCACCGTATCGCGCGGCTTGAACAGGCGCTGTCGCTGCGCCTGTTCGAACGCCTGACCCGGCGCATCCGCCTGACTGCCGATGGCGAACGGATCTACAGCATCCTGCGCGACACCGTCGCCGCCCTCGACGACGCCCTGCGTCCGCAAGGCGCCGGTATCGCCGGCGCGGTGGTGCTGTATGCCCACCCGTCCATCGCCAGCGACTGGCTGGTGCCGCGACTGGCGGACTTCCACCAGCGCTATCCGGAAATCGCCCTCGACCTGCGAGTGGGCAACGAGCGCCTGGATTTTCGCAGCCACAGCATCGACCTGGCGCTGGTGTATGCCCATGGCGAGTATCCGGGGTTGGTGAATGAACGCCTGATGGATGAAGCGGCGACGCCGGTGTGCAGTCCGGCGTATGCCAAGCAATTCGCGCTGTTCGAGGCCCCGCGCAACCTGCGGCAGTGCACGCTGCTGCACGATGCCCTGGCCTGGGAACATGCGGCGTTCGATGCGGAGTGGCGGGAATGGGCGCGGCGTCACGGACTGGAAGATGTGTTGCCCGCGCGGCGAATGACCTTTGATCGTTCGGACCTGTGTGCCAGCGCGGCGGTGAATGGTGTCGGGATTGCGATGGGACGACGACGGCTGGTACGGCGCTATCTGGAGGCGGGAGCACTGGTGGCACCCTTTGGCGACTTCGCTGAACTCGGCGATTGTGCCTATTGGCTGGTCTATCCGCCGGAACGGGCGTTGTCGACGCAGGCAGGGGTGTTGCAGGAATGGTTGCGCGGGCAGGCAGAAACAGGAGGCCGCCCTTGAGGGCGGCCCCGGATTGCAGATCAAGGCGCCGGATTCGGCTGCTGCACATGGATCGCCTCGATCCCCTGCAGCAGTTCCTCGGTCAGCTTCACCTCCACGCTGGCGAGGTTGCTGTGCAACTGCTCCAGGGTGGTGGCGCCGATGATGTTGCTGGTGAGGAACGGCCGGCTGGTGACGTAGGCCAGCGCCAGTTGCGCCGGATCCACGCCATACTCGCGGGCCAGCGCCACGTAGGCGGCGGTCGCCCGCTCCACCTGCGGGTTGTTGTAGCGCTGGAAGCGGTCGAACAGGGTCAGGCGCCCTTTTTCCGGCTGGGCACCATTCAGGTACTTGCCCGACAGCACGCCGAAGGCCAGCGGCGAATACGCCAGCAAGCCAACGTTCTCGCGAATGGAAATCTCCGCCAGGCCCACCTCGTAGCTGCGGTTCAGCAGGCTATAGGGGTTCTGGATCGATACCGCCCGCGGCCAGCCGCGGGTCTCGGCCAGGTGCAGGAAGCGCGCCACGCCCCACGGGGTTTCGTTGGACAGGCCGATCTGGCGGATCTTGCCGGCCTTGACCAGGTCGTCCAGCACTTCGAGGGTGTCCTCGATGGCGGTGGCTTCATCGGCCGCGTCGTGGACATAGCCCAGCTGGCCGAAGAAGTTGGTCTGGCGATCCGGCCAGTGCAACTGGTACAGGTCGAGGTAGTCGGTCTGCAGGCGCTTGAGGCTGTCTTCAAGGGCCGCGGTGATATTGGCCCGGTCCAGCCGCGCATTGCCGCCACGGATGTGGTCGATGCGGTGCGGGCCGGCCACCTTGCTCGCCAGCACCCAGTCCTGGCGACCGCCGTGGCGGGCGAAGTAGTTGCCGATGATGCGCTCGGTCTCGCCATAGGTTTTCGCGATCGGCGGCACCGGGTACATCTCTGCGGTGTCGATGAAGTTGACCCCGGCCTCACGAGCCACCTGGATCTGTTCGAAGGCCTCGAACTCGCTGTTCTGCTCACCCCAGGTCATGGTGCCGAGGGCGATGGCGCTGACGGCGATGCCGCTGTTGCCCAGTTGACGCTTTTCCATGAATCACTCCTTGGTCGAAACGACGAGGGCCGCTGGCACCCCGAAAGGCATCAGCGGCCCGTATTCGGTTACGGCTTCAGCGCACGCCGGGCTGGAACAGCTCCACGGCACTGGCGTCGATCTTGCGCGGCAGCAGGCCCTGGGCGAAGAACACATCGGCGATCTGCTGCTGCTCGGCGAGGTTGTCGGCCCGCACCGGCTGCACATCATAACTGCGTCGGCCATTGGCTTGCTCGACCGTCGCCACGTCAAGGTTACCCCAAAGCGGCCCGAGCACCTTCGCCGCATCGCCCGGATTGGCCTTGATCCACTTGCCCGCCCCGCTCAGCGCGGTGAACAGGGTGTCGAGCACCTCCGGGTGAGCCTTGGCGTAGTCGCTGGACGCCAGGTAGTAGCGCTGGTAGTTGGACAGGCCCTGGCCATCGCTCAGCACTTTCGCGTGCTGCTGGCGCTGGGCACTGGCCACGAACGGGTCCCAGGTCACCCAGGCATCCACCTTGCGGTTCTCGAAGGCGGCGCGGCCATCCGCTGGAATCAGGTAGGCCGGCTGGATGTCGCTGAAGTTCAATCCGGCCTTGGCCAGCGCCTGGATCAGCAGGTAGTGGCTGCCGGCGGCCTTGGTCACCGCGACTTTCTTGCCCTTGAGGTCGGCAAGGCTCTTGAGCGGCGAATCGGCCGGCACGAGGATCGCCTGGGCCAGGGGCGATGGCGTCTCCCGGGCGAAGTAGGTCAGCCTGGCCCCGGCCGCCTGGGCGAACACCGGCACGGTATCGGCGACATCGGCGGATACGTCGACGTTGCCGAGGTTGAGCGCTTCGAGCAGCGGCAGGCCACTGGCGAACTCATGCCAGGTGACGTCGATGCCCTTGGCCTTGAGGTCTTTTTCCAGGTTGCCCTGGGCCTTGAGCAGGGTCAGCAGGGTCGAGGATTTCTGGTAGCCGATGCGCAGGGTTTCGGCGCTGGCGGTGCCGACGAGACTGGCGCCGATCACCACGGCAACGGCGAGCTTTTGCAAACGCTTGAAAGGAATCATGGGAAAAGCTCCGGATCAGGGGGTCTTGGTCAGTTGCGCGGCGCCCGGCAGGACGAAACCGCTGGCGAAGGTCGGCGCCACGTCGAGGCGCCCGGCGATCAGGCCGTGGGCCTGGTAGAAGTCGGCGGTGTCCTGCTGTTCGGCGATGGTCTGGGCGTCCACCGCCTGCCAGCGCAGTTGCCGGCGCTCGAACTGCAGGCGCGCCGCCTCCACCGGGAAGCCGATGATCTGCGCCAGGGTTCTGGAATAGCTGTCGAGGTTGCGGTTGGCCCAGTCCTGGGCTTTCGCCAGGCGGCTCAGGTAGTCCTGCAGGGCTTCACGCCGGGACGGATCGGCCAGGGCCTTGTCGGTGGCGGCGAGGAAGCTGTTGCCGCTGGACAGCCCGCGGCCATTGACCAGCACCCGCCCCTGCCCGCTCAACTCGGCCAGCGCGGTGTAGGGTTCCCAGGTGGCCCAGGCGTCCACCGAACCATTGGCCAGGGCGACCTTGGCATCCACCGGGCCGAGGAAGCGGAATTCCACGTCCTTCTCGCTGAGGCCGGCACTGACCAGGGCCTTGAGCGCCACGTAGTGGCCGATGGAACCGCGCCCGGTAGCGATGCGCTTGCCCTTCAGGTCAGCCGCACTCTTCAACGGCGACGACGGCTGCACCAGCACCGCGGTGCCATAGGCATCGGACTTGTCCACGGCAATGGCCTTGACCTGCGCCCCCGAGGCCAGGGCGAACAGCAGCGGTGCATCGCCGATGATCCCGGCGTCGATGGCGCCGGCATTCAAGGCTTCGGCCAGTGGCGCGGCGGCGGGAAACTCGGCCCAGCGGATGTCATAAGGCAGGTCGCGCAGGGCATCGGCCGCTTCCAGCTGGGCGCGCATGTTGCCTTTCTGGTCGCCGATGCGCAGTTCGACACGTTCTGCGGCGAAGGCCGGGCTCGCCAGCAGCAAGGCGGCACCGAGGGCCAGGATTCGGGTGAAGGGGATCATCGCGACGCTCCTCAAGGCTGGAGGCCAGCCTGTTGTCAGGTTCCGGGTTCCATCCGCGGCGTGGCGAATGTGAAGTGGACTCTAACGGCTCGCCGATAATCAGTGAAATGCATTTTGGTCATAACCTAATATGCGAACAATTTTTCATTCCAGCCATTAGCTTAGAACCAGAAAGAATTTTACAGCGACGATTACCACGCATACGGTCATAAGCCCCGCCGGCAGGGATTCGCTAGCCAGGGCGGGCGAACGGCGTCCGCCAACGGGCGTCCCCCAGCGTCTTATGCGATGAGTGCCCGATGAGCCAGTCTTCCGCCGCTGTCCCCCTGCACCGGCCGCCCGTGCCGGACAGCCCTTCTTCCGACCTGGATTCGGTTCTTGCCGGGATCACCCGTGAGCTGGCGGCCAGCGCCGCCGGCTTCGACCGCAGCGGAGCCTTTCCCGCCGCCAACTTCGAACTGCTGCAGCGCCACGGCATTCCCGCGCTGACCGTACCCAAGGCGCTCGGCGGTGGCGGTGCCGACCTGCCCACCGCACGAAAGGTCATCAGCGCGGTGGCCAAGGGCGAGCCCTCCACCGCGCTGATCCTGGTGATGCAATACCTCCAGCATTTCCGCCTGCAGGACGATCTGCGCTGGCCGCCGCACCTGCGCGAACGCCTGGCCCGCGAGGCCGTCGAGCATGGCGCGCTGATCAACGCCTTCCGCGTCGAGCCGGAACTGGGCACCCCGGCCCGCGGCGGCCTGCCGGCCACCGTCGCCCGGCGTACCGCCGACGGCTGGCGGCTGTCCGGGACCAAGCTCTACTCCACCGGCAGCCATGGCCTGGAGTGGTACCTGGTGTGGGGCCGCAGCGACGACGCCGACCCGCTGGTGGGCGGCTTCCTGGTGCACAAGGACAGCCCCGGCATCCGCATCGTCGATGAATGGGACCACCTGGGGATGCGCGCCACCTGCAGCCACCGGGTCGAGTTCGACAACGTGCTCCTGCCGCTGGACCACGCCGTGGCGGTCAGCCCGGCCAGCGCGCCGCGTCCGGAACTGGACGGCGAAAGCCTGGTGTGGATGGCGGTGCTGCTGTCGAGCATCTACGACGCCGTGGCCCAGGCCGCCCGCGACTGGCTGGTGAGCTTCCTGCGCGAGCGCGTGCCGTCCAACCTCGGCCAGCCGCTGGCCAGCCTGCCGCGCTTCCAGGAACGGGTCGGGCGCATCGACACCCTGCTCTTCGCCAACCGAAATCTGCTGGACTCCGCCGCCGTCGGCCTGGTGCCGGCAAGCAACGCCGGCCAGCTCAAGCAACTGGTGACGCAGAACGCCATCCACGCCGTCGAGCTGGCCATCGAGGCCACCGGCAATCCCGGCCTGTCGCGGCACAACCCGCTGGAGCGGCATTACCGCGACGTGCTCTGCAGCCGCATCCATACCCCGCAGGACGACGTGGTGTTCCACGGCAGCGGCCGTGCCGCCCTCGATACAGGAGTCGCCCAATGAGCACTATCAGCGTGATCGCCAGCCAGCTCGATCCCCAGGTCAACGAACTGCTGCGCCAGCGTCTCGGCGGACACCGGGTGATCGACCTGTCGCCGGAGCAGTTCAATGCCGAGCGCGCCGACGTGCTGATCGTGCGGCCGGTCAACGTGCGCGGGCGGCGGGTCGATGAAGCACCGCGCGGTTGGCCGTGGTCGCTGCGCTGGGTGCAACTGGTGTCGTCGGGCATCGATTTCTATCCGGACTGGCTGTTCCAGGGCCCGCCGGTGACCAGCGGCAAGGGCAGCAATGCCGAGCAGGTCGCCGAGTTCGCCCTGGCGGCGATCTTCTCGGCCGCCAAGCGCCTGCCGGATATCTGGGTCAAGGATGACGACTGGAGCTTCAGCACCCTGCAACCGGTACGCGGCAAGACCCTTGGCATCCTCGGCCTGGGCAGCATCGGCAAGAGCCTCGCGGCCAAGGCCGCGGCACTGGGCCTGCGGGTGATCGCCCTCGGCCGCCTCGGCCAGCCGCTGGAGGCCGGGGTGCCGGTAACGGCGGTAGCGGATATTCATCAGCTGTTCGCCGAGTCCGACCACCTCGTCCTGGCCGCCCCCCTGACCGCGCAGACCCGAGGCCTGATCGGCCGCGACGTGCTGGCCAGCGCCAAGCCCGGCCTGCACCTGATCAACATCGCCCGTGGCGGCCTGCTCGACCAGCAGGCGCTGCTGGAGGCACTGGATGCCGGCCTGATCGGCCGCGCCACCCTCGATGTCACCGAACCCGAGCCGCTGCCCGCCGGGCATCCGCTGTACAGCGATCCGCGGGTGTTCATCTCGCCGCACACCTGCGCCCTTTCCACCGAGGGGTTCCGCGGCTTCGCCGAGGACTTCGTCGACAACTTCCAGCGCTATCGCCAGGAGCAGCCGCTGCGCAACCTGGTGGACCACCAGCGCGGCTACTGACTTTTCACCGAATACCGAGGAGTACCGCAATGACTGCCGTATCCGTTCTGTCCGTGACCTCCGATCTTTCCAGCGTGCGCCAGCGGGTCAGCGCCGAAGAGTGGGAGGTGCGGGTCAAGCTCGCCGCCGCCTATCGCCTGGCCGCACTGTTCCGCTGGACCGACCATATCTACACGCATTTCTCGGCACGGGTGCCGGGGCCGGAAGAGCATTTCCTGATCAATGCCTTCGGCCTGCTGTTCGATGAAATCACCGCCTCCAACCTGGTCAAGGTGGATGTCGACGGCACCATCATCGACGACCCGCTGGGCCTGGGCATCAACCAGGCCGGCTACGTGATCCACAGCGCCATCCACCGCGCCCGCCCGGACCTCAAGGCGGTGTTGCACACCCATACCCGCGATGGTGCGGCGGTGTCGGCGCAGCGCGATGGCCTGCTGCCGTTGTCGCAGCATGCCCTGGCCTACTACAGCCGGGTGGCGTACCACACCTATGAAGGGGTGGCGCTGGACCTGGACGAACAGCAGCGCCTGGTCGCCCATCTGGGCGACAGCAATATCCTGATCCTGCGCAACCACGGGCTTTTGACCGGGGGCAGCAGCGTCGAGCACGCCTTCCGCGAACTGCACGGGCTGGAGCGTGCCTGCAATATCCAGATCGCGGCGCAGGCCGGGGGCAATGCCGACCTGCTGTTCGCGCCGGAGGCGGCGATCGAGAAGGTCAAGCAGCAGACGGCGGCGTTCATCTCCGGCGACAGCCCGGGCATCCAGCGGCATTGGGATGCGCTGATCCGCCAGCTGGATCGTGAGGGGGATGACTACAAGCACTGATCCCACACGGTCTCCGCCGCTCTGGAAAAAATCCACTAACCGACCCCACTCAGGGAGGAAATCCAAGAAAACCAGGAAGCCAACATGCCCAGACCCGCCTTGCGCCACGCACTACCCCCGCTGTTGCTGTCCCTCCCCCTGACCACCCTCGCCGCCGGCGAAACGCCCAAGGAAGAACGCCTGCCCAGCGTCACCGTCACCGCCGAGCACCGCCAGGAAGACCTGCAGAAAGCCCCGCTGGCCATCAGCGCCTTCGACGAGAACACCCTGCGCGACCAGCAGATCAACAACATCCGCGACCTCTCCGGCCGCGTGCCCAACCTCACCCTCAACCGCCAGTCGATCTCCTACAGCGCGCAGACCTACGGCATCCGCGGCATCGGCGAGACCGACCCGATCCAGGAAGCCGCCGTCGCGGTGTACGCCGATGACCTGTACATCCCCCGGGCGATTTCCTCGATGCTCGACTTCAACGACGTCGAGCGCGTCGAAGTCCTGCGCGGCCCGCAAGGCACCCTGTACGGACGCAACAGCGCCGCCGGAGCGATCCGCGTGATCACCCGCGACCCGGACCAGAAAACCCGCGCCTTCGTCGAACTCGGCGGCGGCAACTACGACGCCCGCAGTGGCCGCCTGCTGGTCAGCGGGCCGCTGGTGGACGACACCCTGTTCGCCAGCTTCTCGGCCCTGCGCCTGAGCCGCGACGGCACGGTGTACAACCGCACCCGCCACAAGGATGTGAACAACATCGATATCCAGTCCTACCGCGGCAAGCTGCGCCTGGCGCCGGTGGACTCGGCCTGGGACACGCAACTGACCCTGGCCGGGACCTTCGACCGCGGCGACACCACCAGCTACAGCCCCTTCGATCCGGCCAACGGCCATTTCGACAAGTTCAAGACCTACAGCAGCCTCGACCCGAAGAACCGCCTCGACCAGGGCAGCGCGGTGCTGCGCTCGATCTACCACTTCGACGACCAGCTCAGCTTCAAGTCGGTCACCGCCTGGTCGGCCTTCGACCAGCCGGTGGACTACGACAACTCGGGCGAAGCCAACGCCGGCAACGCCGCGCCGACGCAGAACAACCTGATCCACTACAAGCAGCGCTACGCCACCCAGGAGTTCCAGCTCAACGGCGACTACGAGCGCTTCAACTTCACCCTCGGCGCCTACCTGTACAAGGAGCGCTTCCGTGCCGAGCGCGACAGCCTCACCTATTCGGTGGCGGCGAACCGGGTCAATGCCAGCGGCCAGTACAGCACCACCGACACCGAGAGCTACGCGCTGTACGGCCAGGGCACCTACAAGCTGACCCCGCGCCTGTCGCTGACCGCCGGCCTGCGCTACACCGCCGAGCACAAGAACTTCGACTACCAGAACTACGCCATCACCACCGCGCGGGACATCACCGGCCTCAACTTCAGCGCCGAGACCAGCGAAAGCTGGGCCTCGTTCAGCCCCAAGCTGGGCCTGGAATATGCCTGGAGCGACGAACTGGTGCAGTACGGCTACGTGGCCAAGGGCTTCAAGGCCGGTGGCTTCGACAACCGCGCGCCGACCCGCCTCGCGGCCTTGCAGGGCTTCGATCCGGAGAACGTGATCACCTATGAAACCGGGCTCAAGGGCGACTACCTGGACGGCCGCCTGCGCAGCAACATCGCGGTGTTCTATAACGACTACAAGGACCTGCAGACCAACGCCTGGGATCCGGCGATCAGTGCCAACCTGCGCACCAACGTCGGCAGCGCCCACAGCTACGGGGTCGAGCTGGAAAACACCGCCCTGATCGGTCGCGACCTGACCCTGAGCGCCAACCTCGGCTACCTCGAAGCGCAGTACGACGACTTCAAGAACGCGGCCGGGCCGGGCGTGGATGCCGATGGCAACCGGATGGTCTTCGCCCCGCGCTGGAACCTGGCGCTGGGCCTGAACTGGACGGTGCCGGTGGATGTGCCGGGGGCACTGGTGGCGGGGACCGACTGGCAGTTCCAGACCAGGTCCTATGCCAATGCGGTGAACGGGGATATCTACGAGGTGCCGCAGCAGAGTTTCTGGAACGCCAACACCAGCTACAGCAGCGGCGACGGGCACTGGACCACCACCCTGGCGGTGAAGAACCTGCTGAACCGGGCGTACCCGCAGAGCATTGCCTATTCGGCGGCGAGCAGCACGGCGTATTACTCGGTGAACGATCCGCGGACCATCACCCTCAGCGTGCGTTATGACCTGTGAATGAAGCGGGGCCTGCATGGCAGGCCCCGTCGGGTATCAGGAGTCGCGCTTGTCGGCGCCCTGCTGCGGCTCGGCTTTCTTGTCGGCTACCGCCTGTTGCGGTGCCTCTTTTTGTGCCTGCTGGAATTGTGCGTGCCATTCGTTGACGCGGTCGCTGCCGCCTTCGGCGTGGGCCAGGACTGGCAGGGCGAAGAGGACGGACAGGGTTGCTGCTTTGAGAACGGACATGGAAATGAAACCTTTGCGTGGATAACGATGATCTGTTGCCCGCGCATTGTCCGAAGCCCTGATTAACCGGGAATTAAGTCCCGAGAGCGCGACGCGTACCCTGTGGGAGTCTGCCCAGCCTTTCTGGCTGCGCTGTCGAGCAGAGAACAGGTCCAAGAGCGACGCGTACCTTGTGGGAGCGGGTTTACCCGCGATTGCGATAGTGAATTCACCAACGTCATCGCGGGTAAACCCGCTCCCACAAGGTTACGCGTCGCTCTTCACACCCACGGCAACTGATGCGTCACACAGTGAATCCCCCCGCCCCCCGCCGCGATCGCATCGATATCCAGCGCCACCACCTCCCGCCCCGGATACAGCTTTTCCAGCAATTCCCGCGCCTTGCGATCCGCCTGGGCATCGCCGAACTGCGGCATGATCACCGCCCCGTTGATCACGAAGTAGTTGATATACCCCGCGGCAAAGTCCGGATTGCCCCGGTTGAACCGGCTCTTGCGCGGCTTCAGCGGCGGCGACAGCACATGCACCTGCAACCGCCGCCCATCGGCATCGGTGGCCTCCTGCAGGATCTCCAGGTGCTTGCGCGTCACCTCATGGTCATAGGACTCCGGATCGGTATCCAGGTTGGCCACCACCACCCCGGGACCGGCGAAGCGCGCGTAGAAATCCACGTGGGCATCGGTGATGTCCTTGCCGCGGATCCCCGGCAGCCAGATGATCTTGCGCAACCCCAGGCAGGCCTTCAGCTCCTCCTCCACCTGGGCCCGGGTCCAGCCGGGGTTGCGGTTGGCGTTGACCCAGCAGCTCTCGGTCATGATCCCGGTGCCATGCCCGTCCACCTCGATGCCACCGCCCTCGCCCACCAGCTCGCTGCGCAGGTAGCGCGCCCCGGTGTCGCGCGCCATGAACGCCGCGACCCGGGCATCCTTGCCGTGGCGCTGCTTGCCGCCCCAGCCGTTGAAGTTGAAGTCCAGCGCCGTCAGGCCGCCATCCTCGGTGGTGAGGAAGTTGGCGCCGATGTCGCGCATCCAGATATCGTCGAGTCCGGTCTCCAGGAAGCGCACATTGGCGCCGCCGCACAGCTCCTCGGCCAGTTCGCGCTCGTCGCTGCGACACAGCACGGTCACCGGCTGGAAGCGGGCGATGGCACGGGCGATACGGCCGAGGGCTTCCTGCACATCGCCGGTGAAGTCTTCCCAGATCGCCTCCTGGGCGCCAAAGGCGATCCAGGCATGGCGCTGGCGTTCGCCCTCGTCGGGCATGAACCAGTCGTCTTCCTCGGCGGCGAAGGCGCGCAAGGGATTCAGCCCGGCACTGGCGATCAGGCCCAGGCTGCTGGCGATGGAAAGGTGCCGGATGAACTGGCGGCGGGTCGGCATGATGATTTCACTCTTTCTAACTGGCGGTCTTGAACTTGGTCCAGGCACGCATTCGCGCGCGCATGGCCGATTGCGGGATGTCCTTGCCCGGGATCAGGCGCTGGAAGGCGCTTTCATCAGGGTAGATATCCGGGTTGTCGCGCATGCTCGGGTCGACCTGCGGTCGCGCTGGCGCGCTTGAGGTCGGGTAGCCGGTGAAGTTGCTGATGGCGGCCATGTTCTCCGGGCGCATGACGAAGTTGATGAAGGCATAGGCGTACTCGGGGTGCTTGGCGTCCACCGGGATCGCCATGTTGTCCATCCACACCGTGGTGCCCTCGCGAGGGATGCGGTACTGGAACTTCACCGGCCTGCCAGCAGCGTCGGCGGCGCGCTGGGCCTGGGTCATGTCGCCGCTGTAGCCGAGGGACAGGCACAGGTTGCCATTGACCAGGTCGGTGACCGGCTGCGACTGGAACTTGCGGATATACGGCCGCACCTTCATCAGCAGCTCGCTGGCCGCGGCCAGGTCCTCGGGCCGGGCACTGCGCGGCTCGCGGCCGAGGTAGTTGAGGACGACCGCCAGCACTTCGTCCGGCGAGTCGATCACCGAGATCCCGCAGTCGGCGAACTTCGCCGCCAGCTCCGGCTTGAACAGCAGGTCGAGGCTGTTGACCGGGGCATCCGGCATGCGCTTGCGGATCTGCTCGTCGTTGTAGGTCAGGCCGATGGTGCCCCAGGTGTAGGGCACGGTGGCCGCCGCCGAATGCGGGTAATGCTCGCGCAGTTTCTGCAGGCCCGGCTCGATATCCGCCAGCGCGGTGAGCTTCGACTGGTCGAGCTTTTGCAGGCTGCCGGCACGCATCAGGCGCTCGGCCACGGTGTCACCGGGGAAGATCAGGTCGTAGCCGCTGCCGGAGGTCATCAGTTTGGCCTCCAGCACCTCGCTGCCGTCCATCACGTCGTAGATCACCTTGATCCCGGTCTGCGCGGTGAACCGCGCCAGGGTGTCCTCGGCGAAATAGTCGGACCAGTTGTACAGGCGCAGGGTCTTGTCCTGTTCGTCGGCGTGGCTTGCGCCCTGGCTCAGGCACAACGCCAGGGCCAGGGTAGTCAGGGAACGTCGTTTCATCTCATGCCTCCCGGGCCGGACGCCAGATGCTGGTGGAACCGCCGTCCAGGCTCAACAGCGCGCCGTACATTTCCGGTCGGCGGTCGCGGAAGATGCCCCAGGTCAGGCGTTCGGCGCGCATCGCCGCAAGATCCAGGGTGCGCATCAGCACGCCCGGGGTCTGGCGGTCGGCTTCGGCGAGCAGCTTGCCCTTGTGGTCGCTGATGAACGACGAGCCGTAGAAGTCCATGTGCAACTCAGGATCGCCGGTCGCCACCTCGCGACCGATACGGTTGGCCGCCACCACCGGCAGCAGGTTGGCCGCGGCGTGGCCGCGCATGGTCATCTGCCAGTGGTCGCGGGAGTCGAAGTCGCTGGCGCCGGGCTCGGAACCGATGGCCGTGGGGAACAGCAGCACCTCGGCGCCCATCAGCGCCAGGCAGCGTGCGGTTTCCGGGAACCACTGGTCCCAGCAGATGCCGATGCCGAGGCGACCGAAGGCGGTGTCCCAGACCCGGAAGCCGGTATCGCCGGGGCTGAAGTACTCCTTCTCCTGGTAGCCGATGGCGTTGGGGATATGGGTCTTGCGATAGACACCGAGCAGGCGGCCATCGGCATCGGCGACGCTGAGGGAGTTGAAGTACGCGTTGCCGGCCTTCTCGTACCAGCTCAGCGGCAGCACCACGCCCAGTTCCCGGGCCAGCGCGGCGAAGCGCTGGAGGATCGGGCTGTGCCGGTACTCCTGGGCCAGGTCGAGGTGCTTGTGGTCCTGCTCGATGCAGAAATACGGGGTGGCGAACAGCTCCTGCAGCAGGATCACCTGGGCGCCCTGGGCGGCGGCATCGCGCACCAGTTGTTCGGCGCGGTCGAGGTTGTCGGCGAGGTTCCAGCTGCACGGCATCTGGGTGGTGGCGACGGTCAGGAAAGTCATGGCGATTACTCCTGTACCGGCCAGGCCGGCTGCTGCTGGGTGATGCAATGCACGCCGCCACCGCCATGGGCCAGGTGGTTGATGCGCACCGGCACCACTTCACGACCGGGGAAGGCCGCGGCCAGGACCCGCGCGGCCTCGTCGTCGGCCTCGATACCGTAGGCGGGCATGATGATCGCGCCGTTGGCGATGTAGAAGTTGGTGTACGAGGCACAGAACACCTCGGCCTCGGGGTCCACCGCAGCGCTGGCTTCGTACAGTTCGATCAGCTCGAAAGCCCGGCCGTGGGCATCGCGGGCCAGCTCCAGGGCGCGGCGGTTTTCCCGCACCACTTCAGCGTAGACCGAGCCCTGGTCACGGGTCGCATCCACCAGCAGCACGCCGGGACGGGCAAAGGCGCAGACGCCATCGACATGGCCGTCGGTCATGTCGCCGGTGACGTACTGCGGGTCGCCGGGCAGCCAGATGGTCTTGGTCACGCCGAGCAGGCGGGCGAAGATCTCTTCCGCCTCGGCCTTGTCCAGCCCGGGGTTGCGGTTGGGGTTGAGCAGCACCGATTCGGTGGTGATCAGGGTGCCTTGGCCATCGACATGGATGGCCCCGCCTTCGTTGGCCAGCCAGCTGCCGAAGCAGTCTGCGCCCAGGCGGTTGAGCACGCGCCGGGCCAGACCTTCGTCGAGGCCATGGGCCGACTTGCCACCCCAGGCATTGAAGCGCCAGCTGACCCCGGCCAGGCCATGTTGCGGATGGCAGACGAAGCTCGGGCCGGAATCGCGGCACCAGCTGTCGTCCACCGGCAGCTCGATCAGCTCGACATTGGCCCCGCACAGCTCGGCGGCAGCGGCGCGCGCGCCTGGGTGGACCACCAGCTTCACCGGCTCGAAGCGGGCGATGGCATTGACCACCCGGGCGAAGTCGGCCTGCACGTCTTCCAGGCGCACCGTCCAGGTGCTCTCCCAGAGGGCGCGGTTATGCGGCCAGACCATCCAGGTCGCCGCATGGGGCGCCCACTCCGCGAGCATCATCCAACCACTGCTTCGATCACCGTTGCACTGCATGTTCGATCCACCTTCAGTTAAGTATTTTTTATGCCTGAAATCCGCGACTGCGGAATGGATGTCATGCTATGACTCGGCTTCAAGCACGACAAACGATGGATTTAGCCGACAACAGATTAGCGAGACTTATCGATCATGCTGAAACACTGGCCACCCCTCAACGCCCTGCGCGGCTTCGAAGCCGCCGCCCGCCTGGGCAGCTTCCACAAGGCCGCCGAAGAACTGCACCTGACCCAATCAGCGATCAGCCAGCAGATCCGCAGCCTGGAGACCTTCCTCGAACAACCGCTGTTCTATCGCAGCGGGCGCAGCGTCAGCCTTACCGATGCGGGCCACGACCTGCACGCCACCACCCAGGCCATGCTCCAGCAACTGTCGGTGGGCATCCGCCGCCTCGACCAGTACCGCAAGCCCAACCAACTGGTGGTCAACACCACCCCGGCCTTTGCCCGGCACTGGCTGCTGCCGCGCCTTGGCGACTTCCACCGTCAGCACCCGGAGGTGGACCTGTGGCTGTTCACCACCTACGAGGTGCCGGACATGGCCAACCAGACCGTCGACCTGAGCCTGCGCGACGATCTCGAAGCCCAGGCCGAGTGCAGTTACCAGGTGCTGTTCGAGGACCGGCTCTACCCGGCCTGTCATCCCGACCTGCTGGAGCAGCCGGCCGGGCAGCGCACCACCTTGCATGGCGAACGAGAGATGGACTGGAGTCGCTGGTCGGTGCTCGGCGGCGAAGATGTCGGACAGCGCACCCACGGGCTGAACTTCTCCGATCCGGGTTTGCTGCTGGATGCGGCGTGCGAGGGGCATGGGGTGGCGCTGGTCAGCCAGCTGCTGGCGGCGCGGGCGCGGGAAAAGGGCCTGCTGTGCCCGTTGAGCGAGCGGCGGGTGGCAGGGCCGGAGTGGGGTTGCCTGGTGCATCAGGACAGCGAGAAGAGTCCGTTGACCCGGTCGTTCATGGAGTGGGTGCGCGAGGCGCTGGCGGCTCAGTAGGGAACCGCGATCAGCAGGATCGCCGTGCCATGGGTAGCGATGGCCGGGATCACCCCGTAGCGCATGCGGACCAGGGCGCAGGCCAGGCCTTCGACCAGGGTGAAGGCCAGCACCGGCCAGCCGGCCTGGGTCACGGTGCTGGCGAGGAAGACATGGCAGGCGGCGAAGGCCACGGCGCTGCCGAGGGCCGCGCGTAGCGGCGTGGCGTGTTGTTCCAGGTAGCCTTGAAGGAGGCCGCGAAAGAGCACTTCCTCCAGGGCGTTGCCGCCGTAGGCGAGCAGGAGCATGCCGGCCAGCCACAGGTTGAAACCGCTGAACCCGGTGCCCTGGTACAGGCGCAGGAGGATGCCGATGGCGCAGCCGGCCAGCAGGCCGAGCGCCAGGCCCGCCGGCAGGTTGCCCTTGCGCCAGAGGATCAGTGACCAGAGCCCAGGGGCTGCGGGGCGCAGCAAGGCGACCAAGCCCAGGGACATCAGGCCCAGCGCGGCCAGCACCAGCGGATTGTCCAGGAAGCCGATGCACACCTGCCCGTCCAGCGACCAGAGGCCGGTAGGGGTCATGGCGTCGCGGACCAGGACGAAGGCCAGCAGCAGGATCAGGATGCGCAGGCCGGGCTGGGTCTTCGGCGTGAGCAGGAACCACAGGGCACAGAGGACCAGGCCGGGGGTGATGTGCAGCAGGTAGCTGGCGAGAGAGGCGAGTCCTTCCTGGAGCATCGAGCGGGGTCCGTCCGTGGCTGGGGGAGCGAGTTTATCCGAGGTTTCGTGGTTGGTCTTCAGGGCGTCATCGCTGCATGGGTATCTACACATCTCTCTCAAGTCTGGCGCGGCACCTGTGGGAGCGGGTTCACCCGCGATTGCGGTATTGAATTCGCCGACGTAATCGCGGGTGAACCCGCTCCCACCGGGGCCGGTGCATGCAGTGCCTAAGGGAGCAACTGCCTTTGAGGGTTTTTTCAAACACCCCCTTCAGTCACGGCTCCAGCCAGCGCCAGCCCCGCCAAGTAACCGAAGGTCATCCCCGGCCCCAGGGTAATCCCGCCACTGGGGTAGTACCCGCCCATGATGCTGTTCATGTCGTTGCCCACCGCATGCAGCCCGGCAATCACCTGACCCTGCCGATCCAGCACCCGCGCCGCCTCATCGGTCCTCAGCCCGGCAAAGGTGCCCAGGCTCCCGGCCACCAGCCGCACTGCATACAGCTTTCCCTGCAACGCCCGCAGCGACGGATTCGGCGCGTTGGCCGGATCCCCCAGCGCGCGGTTGTACGCCGACTGGCCACGCCCGAAATCCGGGTCGTGCCCCACCCGTGCATGCTGATTGAAGCGCTCGATCGTCGCCGTCAGCCGCTGCGGATCGAGCCCGCAGCGCTGGGCCAGCTCCCGCGCATCACGTCCCTCGACCAGATACCCGCAACGCCGGTAATGACGGATCGGAAACGGCCACGGCTTGGCCCAGCCGATACCGAAGCGCCGCTGCGCCTGCCGATCGCAGATCATCCACGCGCAAGGCTCCTGCCCCGCCGGCGTGCGGGCGAACAGGTGGTTCATGAAGTCGTGATAACAGTCCGCCTCGTTGGTGAAGCGCCGCCCCTCGCCATCCACCGCGATGAACCCGGGCTTGCCACGGTCCACCAGATGGGGAAAACGCCCCGGCGGACCATTGCGCCTGGGCACCAGCGAGACCGGTGCCCAGGCGGCATCATGCGCCAGGTCCTCACCGAGAAAACCACCCGCCGCCTCCCCCAGGCGCAGTCCATCACCACTGTTGTCCAGCGGCGCAGCGCAGTGATGACGGTGACCAAGCCGATCGGCCAGGCGCTGCGGATCATGGGCAAAGCCCCCACAAGCCAGGACCACGCCCCGCCGGGCGATGACCTGCCGCCCACCGTCGAGCAGCGCCCCGCTCACCCGTTCCCCCTCCCGCAGCAGACGCACGACAGGGCTTGCGCTGAGCAACTGCACCTCAAGATCCAGCGCACTGCGCAACAGCCGCGCCACCAGAGCATTGCCATTGACCAGATGCATGCCCCGGCCATGACGCAGCAGGTCCCGGGCATGGCGCAACAAGCGCTTGCCCACATGCCAGGCAGACTTCGGCGAACGCCGCGCATTGAAGAACGCGGCCATGTCGGCACCACCGGCGATGCCCATGCCGAACAGGCTGACGATATCCAGCGGTGGCCGCAGTCGCTCGATCCACTCGCCCAGCTGGCGTCCATCGAACGGCTGGGCGCACAGCGAGCGCCCGCCCCTGGCCGAACCCTCGCCGTCGCGCATGTCCGGCATGCTGCTGCCGGAGTAGAACTGCACGGCCGTGTTGCGCTGGAAGAATTCGACCATCTCCGGTCCGCGTTGCAGATAGACCCGCTGCACCTCGCTCAAGGTGTCGCCGTGCACCTGCTCACGCAGATAGCGTTCCGGCGCGTCCTGCGCCTCGACCGCCCCTTCGGCGAGCGCCAGCGGATTGCGCGGCACCCACAGCCAGCCACCGGACCAGGCGCTGGTGCCGCCGAGCCAGCGACTTTTCTCCGCGACAATCACCTTGAGCCCGTGGCTGGCCGCGGTCACCGCCGCCGCCAGCCCCGAGGCGCCCGAGCCGATCACCAGCACATCGCACTCCATCACCTGGCTCATTTGAGCGGCGAGAAACCGGTGGGGCGCAGCAGCCGCGACTCCAGCCTGAGCACCGCCCCCAGCTCCTTGTTCTTGCGCCCGAACTCCGCCCAGCGCGGATCCGCCGCCATGCGGGCGCGGCGTGCGGTGCGGTCGTCGAGGCTTTCATAGGCCCAGATATGCACCACCTGGTTGGCCTCGCCGAACTCGGTGGTGAAGAAGCCCACCAGCTGGCCCAGGTGTTCGGTCTGCACCGCCAGCGCGTCACTCTGGTACAGCGCCAGCCAGTCGGCCATGCGGGTCGGGCTCAGGGTGTAGGTGCGCAGTTCGTAGTACATGGTCATTTCTCCAGGATCGTCGTGGGGAGGTGCGCCAGCCGCTCGGCGGCATGGCAGGCGGCGAGCCAGCCGAAGGTCAGGCCCGGGCCGAGGGTGATGCCGGGGCCGGGATAGGTGCCGGCCATCAGCGAGTTCATGTCGTTGCCGGCGGCATACAGGCCGGGAATCGGCGCGCCGTTGGCGTCCAGCACCCGCGCCTGGCCGTCGGTGGTAAGGCCGCGGGCCGAACCGAGGTCGCCGCTGTGCAGGCGGATCGCGTACCACGGCGCCTTGAGCAACGGCGCATTGCACGGGTCGGGCTGGTGCTCGGGGTCGCCCATGTAGCGGTTGTAGCTGTTGCCGCCCTTGCCGAAGCTGCGGTCGACGCCGTCGCGGGCATCGCGGTTGTAGTGCTCCAGGGTGCGCCGCAGGCCCTGGGGATCGACGCCGATCTGCGCCGCCAGTTGCTCGGCGCTGTCGGCGCGATGCAGGTAGCCGGCCTCGATCAAGGCGTCGTTGTTGACCGGCTTGGGCCGGGCCAGGCCGAGGCCGTATCGATTCAGCGCCTCGGCATCGCAGACCAGCCAGCACGGCGTACTGCCGGTGGCGAACATGCGCTGGACGAAGTGGTGGTAGGAGTCGGATTCGTTGACGAAGCGCTCGCCGGCCCGGTTGACCGCGATCACGCCGGGCTTGGCCCGGTCGGTGACCAGGTGGGGAAAGCGCTCGCGCTGGCCATTCTTGTGCAGCACCTCGGAAACCGGCGCCCAGAAGAAATTGGCGGCCAGTCCTTCGCCCAGTACGGCACCCGCCACCTGGGCCAGGCGCAGGCCATCGCCGGTGTTGCTGTCCGGCGACATGCTCAGGTGCGCGCTGCCGGTGTCCGGACGGTGCGCCGCCGCTTCGGGCGCGGCAGCGAAACCGCCGGTTGCGCAGATCACCCCGCCACGGGAACGCACCCGCTGCAGGCGACCACCGCGCTCGATGGTCGCGCCCACCACCGCGCCCTGCTCGACGATCAGCGCGTCGGTGCGGCTGTCCAGCCACAGGGTCAGGCCATGAGCGAAGGCCGTGGTGGCGAGCCGGGCGACCAGGGCATTGCCGGTGGTCAGCCGGGTTCCGCGCGGGTGGCCGAGGCGGTCGATGGCATAGCGTCCCATCAGTTTCAGGCAATGCAGCAGCGAGCGCGGCGAACGGCGAAAGCTGAGGAAGTGCTGGATATCCACGCGATTGACCATCATCCCGCCGAACAGCAGCATGCCCGCCGGCGGCATCTTCAGGTCCTTGAAGTGCGCGCCGAGGCGACGCCCGTCGTACTCCAGCATTTCCAGGGCGCGGCCGCGGTCGGTGGCGCCCTCCTGGTCCGGGTAGTAGTCCGGCGACAGCGGGCGCAGGGCGTATTTCAGCTCGGTATGGGTTTCCAGCCAGCGCAGCGCCTGATGGCCCTGCTCGATATAGGCGTCCACCAGTTCGGCGTTGTAGCCGGGGCCGATGGTCTTCTGCAGGTAGCGGCGCATGGCCTCGGGGCTGTCCTCGATGCCGGCGGCATGGGCCTGATCGGTGCCATGGACCCACACCGCGCCCCCGGAAATCGCCGAGGTGCCGCCGAACTGCGCGGCCTTTTCCACCAGCAGCACCCTGAGCCCCTTGCGCGTGGCGGTGGCTGCTGCGGCGAAGCCGGCAGCACCACTGCCGAGGACGATCAGGTCGAAGAACTCGTCCGTGATACGGGTAGCCGTGTTCATCGCCCGCTCCTCACAACTGCAGGGGCGTGACGCCCATGAAGTGACCGAGGTTGCCGAGCTGGGCGAAGACCATCTGCGGCCCGGTCTGGATCGCGCAGCCGCGTTCACGGGCGGCGGCGAGCAAGGGGGTGATCTCCGGCGAGGTGACCACGTCCGCGACCAGGGTGGCGCTGTCCAGGCTGTCCAGTTGCGCGGCGTCGAGGGGCAATTCGCCGGTACCGCCCATGCCGGCCGGGGTGGCATTCACCACCAGGTCGAAGCCTTGCAGCGAGTCGTAGCCAATAGCGATGCGCACCCGGGCGAACGCCTTGCCCAGCAGTTCGGCCAGCGCCTGGCAGCGAGCCGCGCTGGCATCGCTGAGCACCAGCGAGGCGACCCCGGCCTGGCACAGCGACCAGGCGATGGCGCTGCCGACGCCGCCGGCACCGATCACCAGCGCACGCTTGCCCTCGGCGCGGAAGCCGTTGAGGCAGGCGGCATTGAGAAAGCCCTCGCCATCGACGTTGTCGCCCAGCAGGCGGCCATCGGCCTGGCGACGGATCACGTTCACCGAACCCAGGGCCGCGGCGCGCTCGCTGACCTCGTCGAGACGCCCGGCCAGGGCCTGCTTGTACGGCACGGTGACGACAACGCCGCGCAGGTTCTGCCAGCCCCGCAGGGTGGCGATGAAGGCGTCGAGGGCATCCTCGCGGATATCGATGGGCAGCATCGCCAGGTCATGGCGGTTGGCCTGGAACCAGCGATTGAAGTTTTCCGGGGATTTGACCTGGGTGATGGGCGACCCGACGATCGCCACCAGTTCGGTGGATCCGTGCAGCATGCTGACCTCCAAGGGGTCGTTGTTGTTGTGCGCCAAGGGTGCGGCCTGGCACCCTCGCGGCCAACGCTGGAGATCGCGGTTTTGTTTGTTATTCGCAGCATGACTGCGATAATCGCAGTCTTTCTCGAAATCAGCGGAGCGCCCCATGGCCCAGCCCGAGATTCACCCGCGGGACCTGATCGTCGGTCTGCAGAAGGGCCTGGCCCTGATGCAACTGTTCAGCGTCGACCAGCCCAGGCTCAGCGTGCCCGAGGCTGCGCGGCTGTCCGGGCTGACCCCGAGTGCGGCGCGACGCTTTCTCCTGACCCTGGTGCATGAAGCCTTCCTGGAAACCGATGGCCGCCAGTACTGGCTGACGCCCAAGGCGCTGCGCATCGGCCAGGCCTACGTGGATTCGGCGCAGTTGCCGCGGATGCTGCGGCCGGTGGTGGAACAGGTGGCGCGCACTACCCAGGAGCATGTGTCGGTGGGGACGCGGGATGGCGACGAGATCGTGCATATCGTGCGCAGCCGCTACAGCCATATCGCCTCGCTGTCGATCCGGCCGGGGTCAAGGTTGCCGCTGTATTGCACCGCCGGCGGGCGGATCTGGCTGGCGTCGTTGCCGGCGCCGGAGCTGGATGCCTATTTCGGCAGGGTCGAGCTGCGCGGGTTGACGCCGCATACCTGCATCGATGAGGGGTTGTTGCGCGAGGAACTGCAACGGATCGCGGCCAAGGGCTATGCCGAGGTGGACCAGGAATTCGAGGTCGGCATGCGCGTGCTCGGGGTGCCGCTGGTGGATCGGCATGGGGTGTTGAGGTCAACCTTGACCATCACCACCCATGCGGCGCGGATCAGCCTGGAGGAAATGCGCCGGCGTTATCTGATGCCGCTGTATGAGGCGCAGGCGCTGTTGAAGCCGGTGATGGAGGCCTGAAAGGACTAAAGAACGCCGCAGCCCCTGTGGGAGCGGGTTCACCGGGACGCCGGACCGCCGCGATTGCGTCAGTGATGCCACCATCGTAATCGCGGGTGAACCCGCTCCCACAAGTCCACGCTGAATCAATGAATCATGCGGTGTTCCATGCGATCAGGCCCGAACGATCAACCCCGGCCTTGAGGACTGCACCACTCCCGCAACAACCCCGCGAACTGCTGCGCCGCCTCCGACAATGGCCGGTCGGTCGGCGTGGTCAGGCCGATCGGTGCGCGCAGCAAGGTACTGCTGAACGGCAAGGCCTTGACGATCCCCAGGCGCAGGTCCAGGTCCACCACGCCGCGCTGGACGAACCACACCCCTTCGTAGTCCTGCACATACACCCGCGAGAAGGTCTCGCTCAGCGATTCCTGGATCGCGAAGCCCTCCCCCGCGCCACTGGACAGCAGGAAGTTGTCGACGCTGATGCGCACCAGCGTTCCCTGCGGCGAAACCAGCAGCACATAGGGTCGCAGGTCTTCCAGCACCAGCCGTTCGCGGGTCGCCAGCGGGTGGTCGCGGCGCACCACCAGCAACAGGTCTTCCTCGTACAGCGCCTCGAACACCACCCCGAGCATGTCGCGGCCGATCAGGCGCCCGACGATCAGGTCGAGCTCATGGGTACGCAGCTTGCCGACGAGAAAGTCGTACACCCCGGCCAGCACCTGAACCTGGACCTGCGGGTAGCGCTGGCGCATCTGCGCGATCACCGGCGCCAGCATGTAGCCCGCCGCCGTCGGCAAGGCACCGACCCGCAACACCTGGGGCGCCTGCGGCCGCACCTGGCCCTCGTCGAGGGCCATGCGGAAACTGGCCATGGCCTGCGCCGCATGCTTGTGGAAGGCCTCGCCGGCGCGGGTCAACTGCACGCCCTTGCGCCCGCGCACCAGCAGCTGCGAGCCCAGTTCCTGCTCCAGTTCCTTGATGCTCTTGGACACCGCCGACAGGGTGATATGCAGCAGGCGCGAAGCCGTGGCCAGGCTGCCGGAACTGACCACGGCGAGGAAAACGCGAAAGTGACGCAGGTTGATGGTGGAGAGGTTCACCGGCAGGCCCCTTGAGTTAGTCAACCTGCAAGTTAACCAAGGCGCGATTTTATATCAATTTAATCAACCACCAACTTCATCTAGCATCCTTTCCATCGCTTCCAGGGACACCACCGCCATGACTCAAGCCCGCCCCCGCCTGGGCGTTTCCAGTGCCTCGCTGCCCAGCCTCGCTCCCGAGGCCCTGGTGGACGAACTCGCCCGCCTGGGTTACCAGGGCGTCGAATGGCGCGTCGCCGACACCGACCGCCTGGACCCCGATCGCAGCTGGGACGCCCGCAGCAACAACCGCTGCACCCTGCCGCCCTGCCCGCAGGCCATCGCCCGGATCCAGCAACGCTGCCAGGCCAATGGCCTGCAGATCTTCGGCCTCAGCCCGTACCTTGCGGTGGGCGAACTGGACCCGGCCTTGCGCCTGATCGAGCTAGCCGCCCTGGCCGGCAATGCCCGCCTGCGCCTGTGGGCCCCGGGCTACGACAGTGAAGGCTACGCCGCCGCCAATGCACGCATGCGGCGCTTCCTCGACCAGTTGCTGCCCCGCGCCGAAGCCGCCGGCGTGCGCCTGGTCCTGGAGGTGCACCAGCGCACCATCTGCTCCAGCCCGTCCCTGGCCATGCGCATCGCCGAGCATTACCCGGCGCGGCATCTGGGGATCATCTACGACCTCGGCAACCTGGCCATCGAAGGCCGCGAGGACGTGGGCCTGTCCCTCGACCTGATGGGCGAGCACCTGGCCCATGTGCAAGTGAAGAACGTGGCCTGGGTGGCCCAGGCCGACCACCAGGGCTGGCGCTGGGAATGGTCCCCGCCGGACCAGGGCGTGCTGCCCCTGCGCGACATGCTGCGCACCCTGGCCGGACGCGGTTTCGCCGACTGGCTGTCGGTCGAGGACTTCGACAGCACCTGGCCCGACGCCCACAAGCTGCTGCGCAACCGCGACCTGATGCGCCGCTATCTCGACCTGGACAGCCCGGTCGCCCCTGTTTCCACCCCCGAGGTACTCTGCCCATGAACCTGCCCCACACCCCGCGCCGCGTCGCCCTGGTCACCGGCGCCGCCGGCGAGCTGGGCCGCGCCATCTGCCAGCGCCTGTGCCAGGACGGCCTGCACATCATCGCCGCGGACATCGACCTGCCGGCCACCCAGGCGCTGGTCGAGGCCCTGCCGCTGCAGGACGACCAGCACGCCATCGCCCTGCGCGCCGACCTTGGCGATGCCGCGTCCATCGCCGCCCTGGTCGAACAGGGCGGGACGACCTTCGGTCGCATCGATGTGGTGGTGAACAACGCCGCGGTCAATCATCGCGGCTCGATCTACGACTTCGATGCGGCGCAATGGGACCACATGATGGCCGTCAACCTGCGCGGTCCCGCCCTGCTCTGCCAGCGGGTCGCGCCCTACTGGAAAGCCCAGGGCAGCGGCCGGGTGATCAACATGGTCTCGCGCTGCTGGGTCGCCGGCGGACCGCCCGCCTACGTCGCCTGCAAGGCCGGGCTGGTGGGACTGACCCGCTCCATGGCCCGGGAACTGGCGCCGCACAACGTCACCGTCAATGCCATCGCCCCGGGGCTGCTGCCTTCGGCCTTCACCCTCAACGGCCGGGATGCCGACAGTTTCGAGCGGATGGCGGCCGGCTCCATCGCCAATACGCCGCTGAAACGCCTGGCGACCCCGCAAGACATCGCCGGCACCACGGCCTTCCTGGCGTCGCAGGATGCCGCCTTCATCACTGCCGAAGTCATCCACGTCTGCGGCGGCAGCCAGCTGGCGCCCTTCGGCAACTGAACACGCCTTACCCGACCATCACAAACAACTACAAGAAAGGTTGCACATGAACACTCCCCATCCCGATAACCGGCGCATGGCGCGCCGGGCTGCGTTCGGCAGCTTCCTCGGCAGCGTCGTCGAGTACTACGACTTCTTCATCTACGGTTCGGCCGCGGCGCTGGTGTTCAGCACGCTGTTCTTCCCCTCTGGCGATCATATGGCGGGCACCCTGGCGGCACTGGCGACCTTCGGCGTCGGCTACATCGCCCGGCCCATCGGCGCGCTGGTCTGCGGCCACCTGGGCGACCGCATCGGACGCAAGCAGGTGCTGATGATGACCTTGCTGCTGATGGGCCTGGCCACCTTCGCCATCGGCCTGCTGCCCACCTACGCCAGCATCGGCGCCTGGGCCCCGGCACTGCTGGTGTTCTGCCGGCTGCTGCAGGGCTTCTCCGCCGGTGGCGAACAGGTCGGCGCCAGCCTGCTGACCATGGAACACGCCCCCGGCAAGAGCAAGACGTTCTACACCAGTTGGCTGATCAACGGCGCCTCCATGGGCTCGATCCTGGCCACCTCGGTGTTCATCCCGCTGTCCATGCTCAGCCAGGAGCAGTTGCTGGCCTGGGGCTGGCGGATTCCCTTCCTGCTCAGCGCGGTGATGGTGGTGATTACCTGGCTGATCCGGCGTGGCGTCGAGGAAAGCCCCGAGTTCAAGTCGAGCAAGCCGACGCCTCGACGCCTGCCGGTGGCCGAGCTGTTCAGCAAGGAGCGCCGGGCCTTTTTCACGGTGTTCAGCTGTGCGCTGATCTGCGCGGTGTCGTCGCTGGTGATGATCTTCGGTCTGTCCTGGGCCACCAACAACCAGAACATCGACCGCCCGTCGATGCTCAGCGCCATCGCCGCCAGCCAGGTCGTGGCCCTGATCTGCCAGCCGCTGTTCGGCCTGCTGGCCGACCGCATCGGCCGCAAGCGGATCTTCGCCATCGGCTCGCTGGCCTGCTGCGCCGGGGTGTTCCTGTTCCTCTGGTCGATCAGCACCGGCAACCTCGGCCTGATCCTGGTCAGCACGGTCCTGCTCAAGGGCATTCTGTACAGTGCGCCGAACGCGCTGTGGCCATCGTTCTATGCCGAGATGTTCAGCATTCGCGTGCGCTATACCGGGGTCGGCCTGGCCACCCAGTTGAGCTTCATCATCTCCGGCTTCTCGCCAAGCCTGTGCTACGCGCTGATGAGCGACGGCAACGACTGGGTACCGGTGGCCTGCTTCATTGGCGGCCTGTCGCTGCTCGCGGCGATCGCGGCCATGCTGTCGCGGCCGGCAGGTGTCGAGGAGCCGGTATTGCAGGCCCGGCACGCTTGAGATTCGGCAGGTGCGGATTTTCAGTCCGACTTGATGTCGCGATCCAGCCCCCCTGTGGGAGCGGGTTCACCCGCGATGACGTCGGTGAATTCGCTACCGCAATCGCGGGTGAACCCGCTCCCACAGGGGCCCAGCCATATCCAGGAAAAGCTTGAAATGAGATTCGATATCAATTAACTTTTGTTACTTTATATCATCTCACTTGGAGCATCCCATGAAACCCGGCATCCACCCCGCCTACCGCCCCGTCCTGTTCCACGACACCAGCGCCAACGCCTTCTGGCTGATCGGTTCCACCGTCGATACCGATAAAACCTACGTGCACAGCGACGGCAACACCTACCCCTACGTCACCCTCGACGTGTCCAGCGCCTCCCACCCGGTCTACACCGGCCAGGAGCGCAAGGCCAAGAGCGAAGGCCGGGTCGCCGGCTTCAACAAGCGCTTCGCCGGTTTCGCCAGCAAATGAAAAACGCCGCTTTCCGGTCTCCCGGAAAGCGGCGTTTCTCTTCAAGCTCGATGCAGCTTAAACGGCCAGGGCGCGCTCACGCAGTTCGATATTGAGGATGCGATCGTTCTCGCTGTAGTCCACCGGCACGTCGATCACGTGCACCCCCGGGGTCTTGATGCAGTGCTCCAGCAGCGGCAGCAGGCCTTCGGCGCTTTCCACCCGGTGACCGTTGGCACCGTA
>NZ_JAZDQN010000029.1:0-79409 GCF_036324125.1 Pseudomonas ulcerans
TATTATACTTTTTATTTTTGTTTTGGGTGGTGGGGTTTGCCCGGGAGTGTGCGTGTGTTCCACACCTTTTGCATTGGGGGTTCACCCCGCTCCCACAAGGTCCGCGACAGCTCCAAAAGACCACACAAACCCCGGCGACAGGCGTACCATAGCTCCCTTCCGGCGAGCCCTTCTCGCCAGCCCCTGTCGCACAAGAAATCCCCATGCCTTTCGAACTCAGCGTTGACCTCACCACCCTCGCCATTCTCGCCGCAGTCGCCTTCGTCGCCGGATTCATCGATGCCATCGCTGGCGGTGGCGGCCTGCTGACCACGCCCGCCCTGCTCACCGCCGGCATGCCGCCGCACCTGGTGCTGGGCACCAACAAGCTCAGTTCCACCTTCGGCTCGGCCACCGCCGGTTTCACCTACTACCGACGCAAGCTGTTTCATCCGGCACAGTGGAAGCATGCCCTGGTCGGCACCCTGATCGGGGCCCTGATCGGCGCGGTGATCGCCCATTACCTGCCGGCTGAGTGGCTTAACAAGATGCTCCCGGTGATCGTCTTTGCCTGCGGCGTCTACCTGCTGTTCGGCGGTACGCCCAAGGCGCCGCTGGACGCCGACGTGCCGATCAAGAAGAAGTGGCAGTTCCCCCAGGGCTTCACCCTGGGCTTCTACGATGGCGTGGCCGGCCCAGGTACCGGCGCCTTCTGGACCGTCAGCACGCTGCTGATCTACCCCATCGACCTGGTCAAGGCCAGCGGCGTGGCGCGCAGCATGAACTTCGTCAGCAACGCCGCGGCGCTGTCGGTGTTCATCTTCTCGGGTCAGGTGGACTGGGCCGTGGGCCTGGCGATGGGCTCTTCGTTGATGGTCGGCGCCTTCTTCGGCGCGCGAACCGCCATCAGTGGCGGTTCGAAGTTCATTCGCCCGGTGTTCATCACCGTGGTATTGGCCCTGACCGTGCGCCTAGCGTGGCAGCACTGGTTCGGCCAGGCCTAAGCGGCGCGCTACATACAGATCAATCAGGTAGCGGGCAATGGAGCGCCCGGCGGGCAGCGGCGGCAAGGCGTCGACGCGGAACCACTGGGCATCCTCGATCTCGTCCGGCTGCATGACGATCTCGCCACCGGCGTACTCGGCATGGAAGCCCAGCATCATCGAGTGCGGGAACGGCCAGCACTGGCTGCCGACGTACTGGATGTTCTTCACTTCCAGCGCCACTTCCTCGCGCACTTCGCGCACCAGGCAATCCTCCGCCGACTCCCCTGGCTCGGCAAAGCCCGCCAGGGTGCTGTAGACCCCGGTGACGAAGCGCGGCGAACGGGCCAGCAGGATCTCGTCGCCACGGGTGATCAGCACGATCATGCTCGGCGAGATGCGCGGGTAGCTGCGCAGGTCGCAGGGCTCGCAGTACATCGCCCGCTCCCGGTTAATCTGCGTCATCGGCTGCCCGCAACTGCCGCAGAAACGGTGCTCGCGGGCCCAGGTGGCGATCTGCGCGGCATAGCCGAGAATGGTGTAGGTGTCGAAATCGCCTTCCAGCATGAACTGGCGCAGGCCGCGCCAGCTGCAGCCGGGCAGCGCCTGGCTGCCGTGCAGCTCGATCAGGTAGACCGGCTGCCCGTCGTAGTGACCGATGCCATGCTCGAAGCGGATATCCGGCTCCTGGCGCTTGAACCAGTCGCGGGGGAACAGCGCGCCATTGGCGTCCACCATGAATCCTTCGGCGCTGCGCACGACCGCAAGGCCGCCGCCGACATTCGTATCCAGTACCGCAGTGGTCCAGCGCGCTGACATGTTCCCTTATCCTTAGCCGTTCACCTCAGTCGGCGAACTCCGGCTTCTGTTTGCTCATGTGGGCGGCCACGGCCACCCGCAGGTCGGTGGATTGCAGCATGGCGGCGTTCCAGGTGGCGATGTACTCCAGCCCGTCGTCGATCCGGTGATCGCGCATGTAGCTGAGCATCTCCTTGGTGCCGGCCACGGCAATCGGGGATTTTCCCGCAATTTCGGTGGCAATGGCAAAGACTCCATCGAGCAGCGCGGCATGATCGTCGTAGACACGGTTGACCAGGCCGATACGCTGCGCTTCCGCCGCGTCGATGCTGCGCCCGGTGTAGGCCAGTTCACGCAGCAGGCCGTCGCCGATGATACGCGGCAGACGTTGCAAAGTGCCGACATCGGCGGCCATGCCCATGTCGATTTCCTTGATCGAGAACTGCGCGTCGGCGGCCGCGTAGCGCATGTCGCAGGCAGCGACCAGGTCGATGGCGCCGCCGATGCAGTAGCCCTGGATCGCCGCCAGCACCGGCTTGCGGCAATTATCCACGGCATTGAACGAGGCCTGCATCTGCAGGATTTTGCGCCGCAGCATGCGCGCATTGCGGCCGACGTCCTTGCCCAGCTCGCTGGCCACCGAGGCCAGCAGCATCAAGTCGATGCCGGAAGAGAAATGCTTGCCGGCGCCGCTGATCACCACCACCCGCACCGCGTCGGTCTCGTCGATCCACTGGAAGATCTCGACGATCTCGCTCCAGAACGCGGCGTTCATGGCGTTGATCTTTTCCGGGCGGTTGATCTGGACGTGGGCGATGTTGTTCGACAGCTCGACCTTGAACGCGGTGTAGTCGGTCACGGCGACGCTCCTTGAGCAGGGAGGGAAAGGAAGCCCGGACTATATCGCACCCCGCAGGCCGTGCTTTTGCCAAAAGCGGGACTGACTTTCCTTGATCTTGCAGGCCGCTTGCGGCACCGTGCGCAGGTCTTTGAATTATTAGGAAACATCTCCATGCCCCGCTCCCTGCCCGGCGCCCTGGCCCACAATTTCCTTGGGCAATCACCGCGCTGGTACAAAGCCACCGTGTGCCTGTTCCTGCTGCTCAATCCGCTGCTGCTGGCGACCCTCGGCCCGGTGGTCACCGGCTGGGTGCTGGTGGTGCAGTTCATCTTCTTCCTGGGCATGGCGCTCAAGTGCTACCCACTGATGCCCGGCGGCCTGCTGATGGTGGAAGCCCTGTTGCTGGGGCTGACCACTCCGCAGGCGCTGTACGAGGAGTTGCAACACAACTTCCCGGTGATCCTGCTGCTGATGTTCATGGTGGCCGGGATCTATTTCATGAAGGACCTGCTGCTGTTCGCCTTCTCGCGCATTTTGTTAGGAGTACGATCCAAGTCATTGTTGGCATTGATGTTTTGCTTCCTTTCGGCGTTTCTCTCTGCCTTCCTCGATGCCCTCACCGTGACCGCGGTGATCATCAGTGCGGCGGTGGGTTTCTACGCCATCTACCACCGCGTGACCTCGGGTGCGAACCCCCGCGGCGATGCGCAGATCGACAGCGACCAGCACATCCCCGACCTGGCCCGGGAAGACCTGCAGCAGTTCCGCGCCTTCCTGCGCAGCCTGCTGATGCACGGCGCCGTGGGCACGGCGCTGGGCGGCGTGTGCACGCTGGTGGGCGAGCCGCAGAACCTGCTGATCGGCCATGAGATGGGCTGGCACTTCCAGGACTTCTTCTTCAAGGTCGCCCCGGTATCGCTGCCGGTGCTGGCGGCGGGCCTGGTCACCTGCGTACTGCTGGAGAAACTGCGCTGGTTCGGCTACGGCACCCTGCTCCCGGACCGCGTGCGCGATGTGCTGGCCGCCTGCGCCGCCGAGGACGACGCCCAGCGCACCCCGCAACAGCGCGCCAGCCTGCTGGTGCAGGGCATCGCCGCGTTGATCCTGATCGTCTGCCTCGGGCTGCATATCGCCGAAGTGGGCCTGATCGGCCTGCTGGTGATCGTGCTGATCACCGCGTTCACCGGCATCACCGACGAACATCGCCTGGGCCGGGCGTTCCAGGATGCGATGCCGTTCACCTCGTTGCTGGTGGTGTTCTTCGCCGTGGTCGCGGTGATCCACCAGCAGCAGCTGTTCACGCCGCTGATCCAGTGGGTACTGGCCCTGCCGGCAGAGCAGCAGCCCGGCATGCTGTTCATCGCCAACGGCCTGCTCTCGGCGATCAGCGACAACGTGTTCGTCGCCACCATCTACATCACCGAGGTCAAGCAGGCGTTCGTCAATGGCGCCATGAGCCGCGAGCACTTCGAGACCCTGGCGGTGGCGATCAATACCGGTACCAACCTGCCGAGCGTGGCCACGCCGAACGGGCAGGCAGCCTTCCTGTTCCTGCTGACCTCGGCGATTGCGCCGCTGATTCGCCTGTCCTATGGACGGATGGTGTGGATGGCGTTGCCGTATACCGTGGTCATGGGTGGCCTGGGTTGGTGGGCTGTGACCTACTGGCTGTGATCCCTTGAGGGCCTTGTCGCCGGCACGCCAGCGACAGGGCCTCACTGCCCGCGCAGATCCTCGAAGAACACCTTCTTCCCATCCACCTGCAGCGAAGCCCTCGGCAACGCGGCCTGTTCTCCACTTGGCGCCTCCACATGCCAGTAGCAGTACCTCACCGCCCGGGTAATCGCCACATAGGCCAGGCGCAGGATTTCTTCTTTCTGCGCCGTGTCGAACGCCTCCGGATCACCATTCCTGCCCAACCCGGCCAGCCGATAGACCTGGTTCTTGTACGGCGAGCGCGTCACGTACTGGCAGTCCCCAAGCATGAACACCGCATCCGCCTGCAGCCCCTTGGCGCTGTGATAGGTCAGTTGCCTCAGCCGCCGCTGGCCATGAGGCAAGCTAGAATCAACATTAACTACAGATTGAATATGCTCTGAAATCAATGATTTATCAGAACTTTTTCGAAACAGGATCATGATCGAGTCACCGCGGTTGTAGTGCTCCATCACCTGCTGCGCCAGGGCCGCCTCGTCCCGTTCGCGCACCTGCACCGGCCAGCATTGCTCCGCAGCCGGGCCAACCGCCTTGGCCTTCTTGCCACTGATCGAAGGCGCCGACTTCACGATGTGCTCGGCGGCATCGATGATGTGCTGATGGCTGCGGTAGTTGTCAGTGAGCATCACCCGGGTGCTGGATGGCGCCGGGAAGGTCTTGGCGAACTCCATGAAGTACTTCGGCGAACTGCCGCGCCAGCCGTAGATCGACTGCCAGTCATCGCCCACGCAGAGCAGCGACGAATGCCGTGCCGTGCGCTCGACGCTCAATGCCGGCCCACGCCGGCGGATCTCGCGCAGGCTGGCGCGCAGCCAGGAGACGATCTGCGGCGAGACATCCTGGAACTCGTCGATCATCAGGTGCGCCAGCGGCCGCAGCAGCGGGTCCGGCAACAGCTGCAGGTTCTCCGGGTTGTTCTCGCCGAACAGGGCGAACATGCGGTTGTAGCTCATCACCGGCGGCGACTGCGCCAGCAGATGGGTCTCCAGGGCCTTCCAGTACAGGCTCAGGGCTTCGAAGAACAGCCCGTCGGTATCTCCCGCAGGGAAGCTCATGCCCTGCACGGCCACGCTGACATCCAGCCCCAGGTTCTCGATAAAGCCGGCTGCCGCGACGAAAGCATCCAGCAGCGGCACCGCAGCCAGTTCACCCTTGACCTTGTAGTCGAAGCCCGGACCGGCCACCGCATCCCCCGCCAGGGAAGCGGTCAGGCGTTTTGCCTCAGCGTAATTTCCCAGCCATATCACAGGCTTATCGCAGAAAGCTTGAAACAGGGTGCGTTTGATAACCCACTCTGCCCAGACCGGTAGCTTGGCCCCCGGGCGCTTGTAGTTCTGGTTCTCGCCCGGATCGAAGCCCAGCACCACCCAGGCATCCAGCTCGGCAATATGACCATGGAAATGGAAGCGGCTGCCGTTGATCTCGACGGTCTCCCGGCTCGGCTCGATGCCCTTGATCGGCCAGGCGCCGGCGCGGAACCACAGGTCCTCGATGGTATCGCAGAGCTCTTCGTCCCGCGTGGCGGAGAGCTGGGTCACGGCGACGCGTTTCTGCACGTCCGGATGATCGCGCTCCAGCGACTTGAGCTGCACCGCCTCGCGGCGCAGGCCGCCGATCAGCTCGGCGAAGCGCGGGCTGGTGCGCAGCAAGTCGCGGTAGCAGAGGTTGAGCTGCTGGCGCTGAGCGTCGTTGATGCGCAGGTCGAAGGGATTGCTCTCGGCATCGGCCTCCGCCCCTGCCGGCAACTCGCTGCCCAGGGTCTCGAAGGCGCGCACCTGGCTGAAGCCCGGCAGGCTGCGTACCAGCGGCAGGATCCGCGAGTGGAAGGTACGCACCAGCTCCCGCGCCTGCACGGGTGTCAGTTGTACCTGCCACTGGCTGAAGACCTGCAGCAGACGGGCGATAAAGTCCTTGCGCGACTCGCGGGTGAAGGTCACCACGGTCATCGCATCCAGCTCGTAGCCCAGGTAGTGGCGCAGCAGCAGGATGCGCAGCACCAGCGACGTGGACTTGCCCGCCCCGGCCCCGGCGATGACGCAGGTGGAAGGCGTTTCGCTGAAGATCATCTTCCACTGCGCGGCGCTGGGCTGGGCATGGGCTGGCAAGCGCTGGGCGACATCGGCCTTGAAGCGCTTCTTCAGCTCCGCGCTGAGCGGCAGGCGCCAGTCGTCGAACAGGCTGTCATCCAGGCCAGGCACGGAATGGCCGTCGGGACGGGTATCGCGGATCACCAGGACCTGGCGCCCGGCCTCGTAGCCGTCGACGCGGCCCTGCTCGTAACCCTCGCGCAGGCCGTCGGCATGGCCGGTACGCTGGCCGCTGGCATGGCCCTGGAACCATGAGTCGCGGTGCTGCGCGCTCAGGCGGTTGAGGCCGCGACCGAGCATGCGCGCGGCCACACGCCTGAGCCACGGAAGCTGGGCTGGCGGGGTGAGGTCCTGGGGTTGCGGGGGAAGCTTGTCTGACACACCGACTCCGGCTGGGGAAACACATGAGCCGGAAGTTTTACCCCATTCGGGGACGCTGGGACAGTGGTGATTGCCTGGGAAATCAGTGGATTAGCAGGCAGTGTTGAGACTGGGCCTGATTTCCAGGCCTTCCCGAGCAAGCTCGCGAAGGCCTGGAAGCGGCTGGAGGAATCAGGCGATCGCCTTGTCCACCAACTCCTGCGCCTCGGCCACCAGACGCTGCAGGTGCGCATCGTCGACGAAGCTCTCGGCGTAGATCTTGTAGATGTCCTCGGTGCCCGACGGCCGCGCGGCGAACCAGCCGTTGGCGGTCATCACCTTGAGGCCGCCAATCGCCTGGCCATTGCCCGGCGCATGGCTGAGGATCTGCTCGATCGGCTCGCCGGCCAGTTCGGTGGACTTCACCTGCTCCGGCGCCAGCTTGCTCAGCAAGGCCTTCTGCTGCAGATTGGCCTTGGCCTCCACGCGGGTGGCGAACGGCTCGCCCAGCTCGGCAGTCAGCGCGGCATAGGCTTCGGCCGGGTTGCGACCGGTGCGGGCAGTCATCTCGGCCGCCAGCAGCGACGGGATCAGGCCGTCCTTGTCGGTGCTCCAGACGCTGCCGTCCAGGCGCAGGAAGGACGCTCCCGCACTCTCCTCGCCACCAAAGCCAAGGGAGCCGTCGAACAGGCCGTCGGCAAAGAACTTGAAGCCCACCGGCACTTCATACAGGCGACGACCCAGGCGCGCGGTGACGCGGTCGATCAGGCCACTGCTGACCACGGTCTTGCCCACCGCGGCATCGGCACGCCACTGCGGGCGGTTCTGGAACAGGTAGTCGATGGCCACCGCCAGGTAGTTATTCGGCGCCAGCAGGCCGGCCGAGGTGACGATGCCGTGGCGGTCGTGGTCCGGGTCGCAGGCGAAAGCCACGTCGAAACGCTCGCGCAGGCCGATCAAGCCCTGCATGGCATACGGCGAGGATGGGTCCATGCGGATCTGCCCGTCCCAGTCCACGGACATGAAGCGGAAGGTCGGGTCGACTGCGTCGTTGACCACTTCCAGGTTCAGCTTGTAGTGCTCGGCGATGGCCGACCAGTAGCGCACGCCAGCGCCGCCCAGCGGATCGACGCCCAGGCGCAGGTTGGCGCCACGGATGGCGTCGAAGTCGATGACGTTGACCAGGTCGGCGACATAGGTGCCGACGTAGTCATGGCGATGGGTGGTGGAAGCCTTCAGCGCCTGCTCGTACGGCATGCGCTTGATGCCCTTGAGGCCCTCGGCCAGCAGTTCGTTGGCCTTGGCCTCGATCCACTTGGTCACATGGCTGTCGGCCGGGCCGCCGTTGGGCGGGTTGTACTTGAAGCCACCGCTCTGCGGCGGGTTGTGCGACGGAGTGATGACGATGCCGTCGGCCAGGCCGCCGGTGCGACCGCGGTTGTAGCAGAGAATGGCGTGCGACACCGCCGGGGTCGGAGTGTATTCGTCGTCCTTCGACAGCATCACCTCGACACCGTTGGCCGCCAGCACTTCCAGGGCGCTGGCCGCCGCCGGGGTCGACAGGGCGTGAGTGTCGGCGCCGATGAACAGCGGGCCGTCGATGCCCTGGGCCTGGCGGTACAGGCAGATGGCCTGGCTGATGGCGAGGACATGGTGCTCGTTGAAACTCAGGTCCAGGGAACTGCCGCGATGCCCGGAGGTGCCGAAGGCAACACGCTGGGTGGCGACAGAGGCATCGGGCTGACCGGTGTAGTAGGCGGTCAGCAGGCGGGGAATATCGACCAGCACGGAGGCCGGGGCCAGCTTGCCCGCCAGAGGACTGAGCTTCATGCAAAACCTCAAGAATGGAATTTCAGGGTGATGAAAACACGACAGTTTACTGCCACTTCGACCGTCTGGCGACGGCGAAGATTCCCACACGAAATTCAATAGCCTTCCGGCGACCACCAAGACGGGAACATATGGCGCACGCGGGCTTCGGCGAAGCGGTCGTCGATCAGCAGCACCGTGCCGCGATCCTCGGTCCCGCGGATCACCCGCCCGGCCGCCTGGATTACTTTGCGCACCCCGGGATAGAGATAGGTGTAGTCGAAGCCGGCACTGAACAGGCTGCCCATTCGCTGCTTGAGCTGCTCGTTGACCGGGTTGACCTGGGGCAGCCCGAGGGTGGCGATGAAGGCGCCGATCAGGCGCGTACCCGGCAGGTCCACGCCCTCGGCGAAGGCACCACCGAGCACGGCGAAACCGATGCCACGACCGTCCTCGACGAAGCGGTCGAGAAAGGCCTGGCGCTGGTCCTCGTCCATCCCCGAGGATTGCGCCCATTGCGTAATGGCTGGATAGCGCTCGGCCAGTAGAGTCGCCACTTGTTGCAGGTAATCGAAGCTGCTGAAGAACGCCAGGTAATTGCCGGGCGCCTCCTGGTACTGCCGGGCGACAAGCTCGACGATGGGCGCCAGCGAGGCCTGGCGATGCTGGTAGCGGGTCGACACCTCGCTGACGATGCGCACCCGCAGCTGTTCGGCAACGAAGGGCGAGTCCACCTCCAGCCAGGCGGTGTCGGCCGGCATGCCCAGCAGGTCGGCGTAGAAATGCCGCGGGCTGAGGGTCGCGGAGAACAGCACGACACTGCGGGCCGCGCTGATGCGTGGACCGATCAACGGCGCCGGCACCACGTTGCGCAGGCACAGGGTGGCCAGGCGCCTTCGCCCTGCCCCGCGCAGGCTGATATCGAAGAGGAAGTGCGCGTCGAACACCTCGGCCAGCCGGGTGAACTGCAAGGCCTGGAAGAAGAACTGCAGCAATGCCGGGTCAACCGCCTGCGGAGTGCGGTTCATCAGGTCCTGGACCAGCCCGACGCAGCGCTGCAAGACCTTGAGGAACGCGCCCGGCAGTTCGTTGCTGGCCTGATACGGAGCGACTTGCTCCTTGTACAGGCGATTCCACTCACGATTGAGACTTTGCAGGGCACTGGCCATGCCCGCCGGCGGCGCGCGCCGCAAGGCCTGCAACTGGCCCTGGTCGAGGCTCGCGCTGTACATCTGCCGCGCCCGTTCCACCAGGTTGTGCGCCTCGTCCACCGCCACGGCCAGGCGCCACTGCTCGGCCTGGGCCAGGCCGAAGAGCAAGGCGCTCTGGTCGAAGTAGTAGTTGTAGTCGGCCACCAGCACGTCGACCCAGCGCGCCTGCTCCTGGGCCAGGTAATAGGGACAGACATCATGGGCCAGTGCCACTTCGCGCAGCTGAGCCTTGTCCAGTAGCGGCCGTTGCATCGCCGCTTCCCGGGCTGCGGGCAAGCGATCGTAGAAGCCTTTGGCCAGAGGACAGGCCTCGCCATGGCAGGCCGTGCCGGGGTACTCGCAAGCCTTGTCCCGGGCTACCAGCTCCAGGGTGCGCAGGGCCAGCTCCGGGCTGGAATCCATGACCTGGCGCACGGCATCCAGGCCGAGGGCACGACCGGGGGTCTTGGCGGTAAGAAACAGCAGCTTGTCCAGCCCCTGGCGCGGCATGGCCTTGAGCAGTGGGAACAGCGTGCCAAGGGTCTTGCCGATGCCGGTGGTGGCCTGGGCCATCAGGCAGCGTCCGGTGCTGACCGCCTTGAACACGGTTTCCGCCAACTCGCGCTGGCCCTTGCGGAAGGACGGCCAGGGGAAGCCCAGGGCATTCAGCCCGGCATCGCGCTGCGCCAGGCGCCGCGACCGAGCCTCGGCCCACTGGATGAAGCGCAGGCACTGTTCGTTGAAGCAGGCTTCCAGCTCGGCTGCACTTGCGCTGCATTCGAAACGGGTTTCGTGATCGCTGTCGACATCGAGGTAGACCAGCGCCAGGTTGATGGACGCCAGCTGGCGCGACTGGCACATCAGCCAGCCATAGACCCTGGCCTGGGCCCAGTGCAGTTGCCGGTGGTTGTCCGGCTGGCTGGCGAGGTCGCCGCGGTGAGTCTTGATCTCTTCCAGGCAGTTGCTGGCCGGGTGATAGCCGTCTGCGCGCCCGCGTACTTCCAGCTCCCCGAAGCGTCCTTCCAGCGCCACTTCCGCCTCATAGCCCTCGCCCCGCCTGCTCACCACCCGGCGATGGCCGGCGATACCTTCCAGGGCCGTGGGCGAAGGGGTGAAACGCAGATCCAGGTCACCGACCTTGGCGGTGAACTCGCACAGGCTGCGCACCGCCACGCGGTAGGTCATGCCTCGGCCCACTGCACGTGGCAGACATCTACCGGCAGGCCATGGACGGTACAGAACTCGATCCAGCGCAGCTGGTTGTCCTGCAGGCGGTCGCCGGGGCCTTTCACCTCGATCATCCGGTAACGCTTCTCCTGCGGCCAGAACTGGATCAGGTCGGGCATGCCGGCGCGGTTGGCCTGGATATCCTCCAGCAAGCGCAGGAAACACTGCTTCAGATGCGCCGGCGGCAGGCAGTCGATGGCCAGCTCCAGCAGCTCCGGCGTCAGCAGCTCCCAGTAGACGAAGGGCGATTGCAGGCCGTGCTTGGCCGCATAGGTATCGCGCAGGGCCTGGCGGTAGCGGCCATCGTCCAGTTGCTCCAGGCATACCGCGAACAGATCGGCGCGGCGGCTGTGGAAGCCGGCGTCCAGCAGGTCCTGCGGGCCACTCTGGAACGGGTGGAAGAAGGCGCCCGGCACTGGCGCGAAAATGGCCGGCCAGCACAGCAGGCCGAACAGACTGTTGAACAGAGTGTTCTCGACGTAGTGCACAGGCGCGTCCGGCAGCTCGAAGTGCACCAGCACAGCCCGCTCGACGCCGAGCCCGGCCCATTCGGCGGGCAGGGTCAGGTCGAGGCGGCTGACGGCCTGGGCCTTGCGCCGTGGCTGCGGCGGACCACCCAGCTTGCGTCGCAGGCGTGGCAGGATGCGGGTCAGGGCCTGGGCCTCGGCGGCATTGCCGGGGCGCTCGGCAGCGAGGGTCGCCAGCTCCATTGCCATTTGATAGTCGCCGCTGTGTTCCAGCACGCGGATATGCCGCTCGCGAGCCTGGGGATGGGCGCATACGGGATAGATCGCCAGGGCCTGATTCCAGTCGCCGACTCGCTCGCACAGGTAGGCCAGCTGGTACTGCAGCTTCGCCCGGCGCCGCTCCAGCCAGGGATTGGCGGTATCCATGCCCTCCAGGCGTCCCAGCAACGACTGGACATCCACCTCGCCCTCCATCTGCTCGGCGCAGACATGCAGGGCCAGGCACAGGTCGACATCGGCGCGCTCGCGCAGGGCGCGGGAATCACTGCCGAACTCCACCTGCTCGTAGCGCAGCAGACCGAGGTCGGCGAGCACGAACTCGGACCAGTCCTGGTACAGGTTGCCGAAGAACAGCAGGCGCAGGCGATCGCAGACTGCCTGCTGGCACAGCGCGTAGATCGGCTCGTCACACTCCGGCCACCATTCGCGCAGCGGGCGCGGCTCGGGGAACAGCGCCTGCAACTGTTCGAACAGTTCGTGCTTGGCCGCCTTCGGCCGGCTCAGGTGGGCGGCGAAGCAGCGGCTGATCTCGTCCTTGAGCAGGAGCTGGAACAGCGCCTCCAGGCCCAGCGGCGCCTCGCTGTCGACCCAGCCCTGTTCCAGCAGGGGCGCCATGGCCGCTACGGTCGGGCCGATCTCGTCATAGGCCAGGCGCCGTCCGCGAAACAGCACACCCTTGCGCATCAGCATGCGTACCAGCAGCGCCTGGCTGGGTTGCGGCAAGCACTCGAAACCGTCGATGAAGGCGCGCTCCTCTTCGTCCAGCAGGTCGCTGTAGCGCAGGCGCAGCCAGTTCAACACCTGACGGAAGTTGTGCAGGTAGTAGAACGGGTCGTTGAGGGAGTCGGCGATCACGGGGCACATAACCAGGGGAAAACGAACACTGGTTATACATACAGATAAGCCCGATTGGCAACCGCGGGGGATCAGTGGTCGATCGGCTCGGTGGCCGGCGCCAGCAGCGGAGTACGCCGGTAGAGCGTCTGCAGGGTGACCATCGGCAGGCCGCTGGTGCCGGTCAGCCACTGGATCACCGGATCGGTGGCCGGATGGCCCTGCAAGGCCTTGTGCAGGTACGGCAGCGCCACCAGCATGCCCGGATGGCAACGGCGCAGGAACGTTTCCAGCTCCCTGCCCTGTCTGACGATCGGCGCGAACAGCAGGCACACCAGCTGCGTCTCGCTGATACCCCACGCCTGGGATGCGAAGTCCCCGGCCAGGCGCCTGACCTGTTGCAGCTCCTCGCCCTTCTGCCAAGGACCGAGCAGTTGATCGCGCAAGGCCGACGGCAGTTGCTCGCGCTTCATCGCCTCCTCACTGCGTTGCAGGCAGCCGTCGAGGCCGTCCTGATAACAGCCGTCCTCGATGAACTCACGGCGCAGCCCCATCAGGTGCGCGCGCAACAGCGGGTTGCCGGCTTCATTGCGGGAAAAGGCAAACGACCATTCGTCATGCTCGTAGCGCAGCAGTTCGGCCAGCAGGCGACCGTGGCCGCAGACGGGGTCGTGGGTCAGGTCGTCGATGGCAATGACTCGCGGCAGGCGCACACGTGCTTCGAAGGCAGGATTTTCCGTGGCGGTCTCGGCCGGTTGCGGCAGCCGGTATTCATCGCGAATCGCCGTTGCCACCTCGAACAGCGTGTGCGGAAAGGTCTCCAGCGGACGCACCCGCGGCACACCGGTGGCGCGCATCATGCGCAGCGCCTTGGCCAGGAAGCGCTTGCGCTGCACGGCCGGCTCGCCGCTGACCAGCACGTCAACCCCGCCATTCCATGAGGCGCCAAGGCGATGCAGGTCGGCCAGGTCCAGGTATTGTCGATGGCCCAGGGACATCTGCGTCTCACCACCGGTGAGGTGTCCGGCCATCAGTACGGCGTGACGGTCCGCCTGTTGCTGCTGCCGCGAGATCGGCTGGCGGGCATCGAAAGGCCGTACCTGGCCATCCTCCAGCATCAGCAGCTCGACACGCGGGTCGTCATGCACCACCAACGCGGCAAACGCCCGCTCGATATTGCTCAGGACTACCGCCGGCATATCGCTGTGTCGCGCGGCGGCAATACGCAGGTTGAACGTGCCGGGCGAGCGGGCCGCCAGGGTCAGTTGCGCGGCCCGCAGGAAGGCCAGGGCCTGGGTGCTGTCCTGGCTGCCGGTGTGCACCAGCATCACCTTCAACCCGCCGATGCAATCGGGTCCGCCGGCAATCACCAGCAGGCGCTGGACCAGCAACTGCAGGGATGCGCGTTGTCCCTGGGTCATCCGTTCGAGTACCCGCTGCAGCACTTGCTGGTAGACGTACTGCATGGCTTGGTCGTGAATCGCACCCATATTCAATTCCCTGATATTTTTCGCAATCAATCAAAACTTGCGGATCACCCGCAAAAGTGAATTTGCGTAGTTATCGAAACAGTCAGCGCCTGCACTCACGCAGAGCCTCGTTTGTATTTGCAGGAAACTTCTTACTTTCCTACAAAACCAACTGAAAAGTTGTAGGACGCCACGGCAGGGCATCCCCGGGGACAGCGCAAACCCGCGCAGTCAGGCCCCTGGCCGGATCGGGTAATTCCACGGACATATCTCGCTCCTTGAGACGACGACAAACAGAACACTTTCCCAGTCGACGAACAGGTTCACGCTACGAAGAGCGCGGCACTTTTCCGCCCCGCCGCGTAATTCTCCAGACAGCGAAGTACCTTGTTTCCGACAGCAACAACATAGCCCAAGCAATGTCCTTAGTCCCCATAAGACTAATAGGAAATTTCTGAAATTTTAGAAGGCTAAATTCACAAAAAAGCCCGAGAGGGTTCTCGGGCTTGGTGGGATACGCCGGAAAAGTGCGTCAGGCGTCGGGCAGTTCCAGCACCACGCGACCACCGCAAGGGCATTCGTCCATGTGCCGGTGGGCATCCACCGCCCGCTCGAACGGATAGACCTGGATGATCTGCGGCAGCAACTGGCGGTCTGCGGTGAACTGGTTGATATCGCGCAGGGCGCGGTGCAGCGCGACCTGGTCCTGAGTAATGCCCAGCTCCGGCTTGCCGGTGAAGTTGCTGATGCAATGGACGAAGAACTGGATGTTCTTCTGGAACGCCGCGCAGGCCGGGAACGGCGTCTGGTTGCCGCCCTGCAGGCCGTACAGCACCAGGCTGCCGCGAGGCGCGAGGACATCGCCGAGCAGCGACATCTGCGGCCCGCCGAGGCCGTCGAGGACCATGTCGACGCCACGGTTGTCGGTGATCTTGTTGATCTGCATGAGCAGGTCCTGCTCCTCCGTGACGATCACCTTGTCGGCGCCCAGCTTGAGCAGTGGCTCGCGCTCGTCGGCGTCGCGGGTGGCGGCGATCACCTTCAGGCCCAGGGCCTTGCCCAGTTGCACGAAGGACGGTCCGGCGCAGTGGCTGGCGTCGGTGATCAGCGCGGTCTGCCCGGCCTTGGCCCGCGCCAGGTCGACATAGGCGAAGTAGGCCATGAGGAACGGCGTGTAGTGCACGCTGGCCTCGATCGGCGTGAGGATGTCCGGGTAGCGGGTCAACGCGGTGCGCGGCAGGACGATGACCTCACCGTACACCGGGTGCTCGTTGGGGCTGGTGGCCGGGAAACTGGCGACCTTGTCGCCGACGACCAGGTCATCGACGCCCTCGCCCACGGCCGTCACCACGCCTGCCATCTCGTGGCCGATACCGGCCGGCAGACGCGCCTGGGACGGTGCCAGATTCTGCCGCCAGAGCACGTCATACCAACTGACGCCGATCGCCTGGACACGAATCTGCACTTCCCCGGCAGCCGGCGCGGGCGTTGGCAGCTCCTCTATCTTGAGCACCTCGGCCTGACCGAACTTGTGGATACGGATCATGCGGGACATCGCAAACCTCGCCTAGTGAACCTCTAATGCCCTGAACTCTATCGGGGCTTTCATGGTTAGACCATCAGTGGTCATTAATAGTCGACATGCTTGTCATCGATTGGGCTCGTGCCCGTGGCCGTGTCGTACACTGGCCTGACGCCATATAACCGATGCAGGGTAACGCCTTTGTCCGTAAGATTCATCCCTTGCCCCACACCGCCAGCGAAGCGAAGCCGATGAACCGTAACGACCTGCGCCGCGTCGATCTCAATCTGCTGATCGTTTTCGAGACCCTCATGCACGAACGCAGCGTGACCCGCGCTGCGGAAAAGCTGTTCCTCGGCCAGCCGGCGATCAGTGCCGCGCTGTCGCGGCTGCGTACGTTGTTCGATGACCCGTTGTTCGTACGGACCGGGCGCAGCATGGAACCCTCGGCGCGGGCGGTGGAGATCTTTGCCCTGCTCTCCCCGGCGCTGGACTCCATTTCCACGGCGGTCAGCCGCGCGGCGGATTTCGATCCGGCGACCAGTACGGCGGTGTTTCGTATCGGGCTTTCCGACGACGCCGAATTTGCCCTGTTGCCGCTGTTGCTCAAGCGCGTGCGCGCCGAGGCGCCCGGAGTGGTGCTGGTGGTGCGGCGGGTCAACTACCTGCTGATGCCTACCCTGCTGGCGTCTGGCGAAATCTCCGTGGGGGTCAGTTATACCGATGACCTGCCGGCCAACGCCAAGCGCAAGGTGCTGCGGCGCAGCATGCCGAAGCTGCTGCGGGCGGACAGCGTCCCGGGGGCGTTGAGCCTGGATGATTTCTGCAAGCGGCCCCACGCGCTGGTGTCGTTTGCCGGGGACCTGAGCGGGTTTATCGATGAGGAACTGGCCAAGGTCGGGCGGCAGCGCCACGTGGTGCTGGCGGTGCCGCAGTTCAACGGCTTGGGGAGCTTGTTGACCGGGACGGATATCGTGGCGACGGTGCCTGACTACACCGCCGATATTCTCACTGCCGCTGGCGGCCTGCGGGCGGAGGAACTGCCGCTGGAGACGCGGACGTTCGAGCTGCATATGGCCTGGCGAGGGGCGCAGGATAACGATCCGGGGGAGAAGTGGTTGCGGTCGCGGATTCAGATGTTCTTCGGGGATCCGGATAGTTTGTGATGGGTTTGTGGAAGATCGAATACCGCCCACGCAGCGGCTCCCCCGCACTGTCAGGACACGGTTGAACGTCTTTTTGAAGGAAACGTCATGAACGGCTACATGCAGGAAGTCATTGACCTCCATATTCTGATCGAAGCGACTTTTTCCAAGGGCGAGAGCCAGATTGAAACCATGCTCGAGCGGTTCCATCCTGACTTTTCGATGATTACTCCCACAGGCCGTCAAGTGCCCCTGGAGGAGGTAGCAGCCCTGTTCAATCAGCGCGCCGGTAGCCAGCCAGGATTGACTATCGAGGTCAGTGATATGGAAACGCTGGCGGAGTGGCCGGAAGGAGCAGTGATCCGCTATCAGGAGACTCACCGAATCCCTGAGCAGAGCGAGAAGCAGCGAATCTCGACGGCATTGTTCAGCCTGGAAGGAGAACATGTCTTGTGGCGCCACCTGCATGAAACCTGGGCGGCTTGAGCTTTCTGACGCCGTACAAAACCTGTTCAAGGCTGCTCCGCCACCATCATTGAATGCGCGACATCCTCTACCAGCGCATTGGCCATCCCGCTGAGGAAATGGGCCGCCATCGCCAAGGTGGCGTCCTGCTCGATGCCGGCTTCGAACGTCAGCTTGCGCACGCAAGCTATCAACTGGCAGGACTGCGCCAGCGCATAGTCCGCGCTATGACCGGGTTCGACCCGGAAGAGCCGAAGCCCCTGTGTACCACCCTCCTCTCCGCCAAAGGATCCTACACCTGATGTTTTCAAGCTGTTGAGGACTCCGGCGATCTCGTCCTTATTCACGTAGTGCTCTCCCTGGGTTGGCGAACGCCCCTGCTCCGCGCCACCTATATTTGAAAGGTCAGGCATCCAGAACAGGCGCCCCGACTGCAATCGAGTACCGCCAGCATTTGCTCGGACATGCCAATCGATATCCGGAATGCGGAATATATGCCGTCGAACCGGACATTGCAACATGGCTACATCCTCACTTTTGGGGAGGAAGCTGATGTCATTGAGCAAGGAACTGGCAGCCGTGTTGCGCTCGGTCAGGGCGGTCAAAGGCTTGTCCCAGCAGGATCTGGGGGATGCCAGTGACCGGAAGCATCTCTGGTTGATGGAGAGTGCGAAGTCTTCGCCTACGTTGAACAAGTTTGATGAGTTGGCGAAGGCTTTGCAGGTAAGCCCGGTTACTTTGCTTGCGTTGTGTGTGGCGTTGCGGGATGGCATTGGACCCATTGATGTTTTGAGTTTGGTTCGAAAAGAACTAGACGCGTTCGAAGCAGCGGGAGGATGCGAACTGACGTCCGGCTATATCTCCGGTAAGACGTCAAATTCGCGGGCGAGTGAAAGGCGACGTAAGCTGGCCGCGGTTCAGGAATGCAAGCGGCAAGGTTTGACGCAGAGGGCTACTGGAGAGAAGCTCGGAATCCCGAGGTCGACGGTAAGCGACTTGTGGAAGCTACAGATTGCAAGTGAGATTTGAACCATACTTACGGATGTACCAACACCCAGTACCATATTGGCTAACGCTGCGGCAGACCCTGTGTGATATGGAAACCTTGGTGAATGGTCGGAAGGGGCAATGATCCGCTGTCAGGAAACACACCGAATCCCGGACACAGCGAGAAAAAGAGGATTTCGACTGCATTGTTCAACCTAGAAGGTGTTTGTGGCGACATCCCCATGAAACCTGGACAGCTTGATCTATTGCGCACCACAGATCCGACTGGCTGCTCTAGACGCTGAAGTTGACGGATTTATTTTTCGCCGCAATAAGGCTTTAAAAGCAAATCCGCCCTCTATCAGTTCCTCAAACACTAAGCCCCATCGTCTAAATCGAGCCGCAAGCTAGCTGTGTGCAGCTATCCGTTCTGATTGCTGAATAGCTGGCTTAGGCAACGCCATGCGTAGGCTTTCACGATACTGCTCAGCCGGCGCTTCATGGATGACCTCCACGACAGCATCATAATTTTCTCGAATCACTTTCTCGATCTCAGCAATGTCCGCTCGGAAGAACTCTTTACGCCCGTTCACTTTATTGAGCCTGCCAGACGCAAAGTGTTCGTGCAGTTTTGCTTCCAGTGCAGGTGCATTATTCGAAAAAACCATCGCATGGACATCAAACCAGAAAGGCACCGACGCGTCACCCAACTCATCAACTCGATCCATGGGCTCTAGACGGCGTGTCATACCAATCTTATAGATGCCCTCTCCAAACGCCCCCAAATTCGAAATCACATACACATATCCAGCCTTAGCATTTTGCTCGCGATAGTCAATTAGCTTTTCTTCGCTTTCGAGCTCAGCTCGACCTGCTTCAACCTCGGCCAGTTTCAACAAAATCGCAGAGCGCTCCTCATCGGACTGTACGTGCTCCAATCGTGCCTGAAGGTCCCGCATAGCGGCCGTAAAGTGCTTTCGTTCCTTAGTGATTTTCTCGCGCGCAGCGCGAATTTCCTGCTCTAACTTTTGCTGTTCTCGCAGTTCCTCTCTTGCCCGCTTTGCTTCTTCCTTTTCCTCTTGCTTCTTGATCTGGAATTCATGAGCAAGGTGAAGCTCATCGAGTTTCAAATCGAGGTATACACCGGATATTTCCACGCTCATGATCTTACCAAGGCGATTGCAGGCATCAAAAGATTTGAGAATTCGCTTCTCACCGAGCTCGACGTTGTCAAATTTCACATTAGCCACACACGCATCAGCTTCATTGTTGAATGAGCGGATTACCAATTTAATCATGTCATTCACTAGCTTGCGGCCTTGAGCCTGGCTATTGTTGACTGTCCAGCTCATATTCCCGGTTGCGGCCTGCGAATTTTTAATCATCACCTTCTGTCGCTCGCGAGTATGATCCAGCCGAGCCTTATATTCTTGGCTAGTGGCTAGCTTAAACTTTGGCTCGTAAAGCGCAAAGCTCTCCAAGAGCAAGGTTTCTTCCCAAACAAGTATTTGTCCTTGTAGATCCAAGGAGCGCTGTGCGAGTACTGCTAGTTCCTTTTCTGAGCGGTGAGTCTCTTGGCGGATAGATGCAAGTTTCACTTGCTCAGCCTCGATTAAGTTTTGGATGTTCACCACCTCCATGGCGCCGATTTTCGCAGTGAGCGCCAGCAATTGTGTGTGCCGGGCTTCAAGCTCCGCAAGTTGGGCTGCCAGGGCATCCGCACGTTGCCTATGGGCTGGGCCTTTCCAGTAATCACTAAACGACATGGGGTCCTTCCTCGTTATGAATCAGATACGTCGAAACGCCTTTCACGATCCCGCGTGCAATACACAGCTGCGATGGCTCATTACGTCTTTCTTTCGAGCTCATGAGCGTAACCGGGATGATATCATAAAGCCATCACGACACAGGGAGTGTGCGAGCCATTTGAGTGAAGAGCCGGAAAATCGAGACAGATTTATTTTCGATACCACGAGGCTTGAAAATAAATCCATCTCGTTTTTTGGCCCTCGTATCACAACCTCGGCCAACTGTAGGATCGACTCTCCAGACCTCAGCCATTTCACGGCCACGTGCGTTCGAGCATGGCGGCAACGTCGCACGTCGTACTGATGTGGTCGCCCAGAGCACGATGGCAACCGCTTAAACCGCCTACCCTGCTCCCCCTGTCAAAGGCGTAATCCCCAAAACCAACCACCCAATCCCCTGGAATCACCGCACATGCCTATCGACTTCAGACCCGCTCAAGCCTCGGACGCGCACGATATTGCGCGCTTCTTTCAACTGACATCGGAGGGCATGGCCGATTACATATGGAGCAAGCTGGCCGCACCTGGAGAAGCATTGCTGAGTGTCGGCGCCTCTCGCTATTCCAGGGAGCAGGGCGACTTTTCCTACAAGAACTGCCTGATGGCCACGTCCGAAGGGCGCGTCATCGGCATGATGCATAGCTATGCCTTGCGCGCGGCCCCTGACAGGCCAGTGGAAACCGACCCGGTCCTCGCGCCTTATTCCGACATGGAAATACCCGACACCTTGTACATCTCCAGCCTGGCCCTGGATGAGGCCTGGCGCAGCCAGGGGCTCGGCGTCCGGTTTCTTCGCCAAGCCCAGCAGCGCGCCGACGACCTTGGCCTGGATGGGCTATGCCTGATCGATTACGCAGAAAACCACGGTGCACGCCGCTTCTACGAACGCCACGGTTTTCAGATTGTTAAAACCTGCCAGATCGTTCCGCACCCGATGCTGGGCGTCACCGGTGAAGCCTATTTGATGTATCGCCCTACCCCACAACGTGATCGAGAGAAAACCATGAACAACAAACTGACCGTGTTTCGCGAGCTGGATATCCAACCGGTGCGCGACCTTCCCTTTTTTGAAGAGGTCGTTGAAGGTGAGCCTCACACGCTGACGTCCAAGTACTATCACGATGAACAGCAAGGTCGCATCTCCGGAGAATGGGAAGCCAGCACCGGAGCGTGGCGCATCGACTACAAGGTCTGGGAGTTCTGCCATGTCCTGGGTGGACGCTGCGTCATCGAGCTTGAGGGCTGCGCCCCGGTCACACTGGCCGCTGGCGACACGTTCATTATCGAGCCGGGCGCCAAGGGCAAATGGACGGTGCTGGAGGACATGAAAAAGAACTTCGTGATCCTCTTGCCTGCGAACTAGGCACCGCGTTGCGTTTCATCGAGCGCAGCGCTTGAGTGTTCTCCGGCGGCCCTGATTTTTCTGGTCAGGGCCCCAAGGGGCTTTGACAGGCGTGGGAACCAAAAGGAACATCTTCATCATCGCGCTCCCGCATGGTTTCTATAATCCCCCTACCGCCAGCCATACCAGGAGCCACCCCCATGCCTCCCGTTCATGACGCCGCCCAGACCGGATACTCCAGCCAGGCCCAGACCTACACCCAGGGCCGCCCCACCTATCCCGAGGCCCTTTCCTCCTGGCTGCGCCAGAAGCTGGCAATCGACCAGCAAACCCGCGTGCTGGATCTGGGTGCAGGCACCGGCAAGTTCACCTCCCTGCTAAAACCGCTGACTGACCGGCTGGTTGCCGTCGAACCCATTGAGGCGATGCGCGGGGAGTTCTCCAAAAGCCTGCCCGATGTCGAGGTGCTTGCCGGAACAGCCCAAGCCATACCCTTACCCGCATTGAGCGTCGACGTGGTGCTGTGCGCCCAGGCCTTCCACTGGTTCGCGGATGCCCAGGCACTGGCGGAGATTCACCGGGTGCTCACCCCTGGCGGCCGCCTGGGGCTGGTGTGGAACGTGCGGGACGAATCGGTCGATTGGGTCGCGGCAATTACCCGGATCATCACTCCTTACGAGGGTAATGCCCGCGCTTTCACAAGGGCCAATGGCGAGACGCGTTCGAGGGCTCGGGCTTCTCGGCGCCTGCACTGACGTGCTTCGAGCACAGCCATGTCGGCAGCCCTGAGACGGTGATCATGAACCGCATCCTGTCGGTCAGTTTCATCGCCAGCCTGGTGTCTTCGGAAAAGGCCGAGGTGACCCGACAATTGCGCGAACTCATCCACACGCATCCGGCGCTGCGGGGGCAGGAAACCATTGCGTTCCCTTATCAGACCCAGGCGTATCTCAGTCATCGGCGCCGCGGAACGTCGCGGGAAAGGTCATGAACTGTGCCGCGCCGGTCACCGGGTGGTTGCCGATGTAGTTGTCGTCCGCCGTCACCACCGCAATCCCCGGTGGACCCGGATGCCAGGACTGATCGGTTTCACGCCAGTATTCGACTGTTTGCACCATGGTTGCGTCCTTGCTGGTGGGGGCTCATGAGAATGGCGAAATAACATCGTCCATCCGGAACACCGAGGGGTGTAGACGGCGCGGGCCCAGTAGTCAATGGACAGGGAGCCAGAATCGCTTCAGTCCGACAGGACGCCAGACATCGACACCTGGACAGGGTCCTGCGGCAGGCGGATCCTCACGCCAAGCCCACCCCCAGCCCGGTTGAAGTACTCCAGCCCACCGCCCAACTGCTCCACCACCAGCGCCACGATCGACAGCCCCAATCCCGCCCCGCCGGGGTTGTTGACGCTGTAGAACCGATCACTCAAGCGTTCGAGCCGATCCGCCTCGACCCCCGGCCCCTGGTCCAGCACCTGCAACTGCACATCACCGCCCTGCTGACGCAGCTCAACCGTGATCTCGCTCCCTGCCGGGGTGAACTGCAAGGCGTTGCCCACCAGATTCTGCAACATCACGGTTACGCTCGTGGGATCGGCATACAGATGGCACTCGCCCTGCTCGTCCAGCACCAGATCTACCCGCCGACACAACGCCAGCGGCGTGAGTTGCGCCAGTTCTTCCCGTGCCAGGACGTCCAGACGCACGCGCTGGCGGCTCTGGGTCAGGGGCTCCAGCCGGGCCATGGTCAACAACTGGCTGACCAGGCGAGTGGCCCGGCCCACGCCTTGTTCAAGGAAGCCCAGCGCTTCATCTCGCTCCAGCTCATCCCGGGCATTGCGCGCATTGCCGGCATGGATCGCCAGCACCGCCAACGGCGTGCGCAGCTCATGGGCGGCATCGGCGATAAAGCGCCGTTCACGCTCCAACAGCCGGGTCAGTTGCAGCAACTGATGGTTGAGCGCCTGGGCCATGGGCGCCAGTTCCGGCGGCAGCTTGTCCAGCGGCAGGGCTTCGAGACTGTCCACCGGCCGCGCCCGCAAATGCCGGGCCAGGCGCTGCAAAGGCTGCAAGCCCCAGCCCAGCAATAGCCAGATCGCCGCTGCCAGCAGCGGAATGCCGATCAGCGCCGGGGTCAGGGCCTGGTCAGCAAGACGCTGAATCAGGTCCTGGCGCAGGTCATCGCGCTCACCTACCCAGATCAGCAGCCCACGCTGACGGTCTTCGAGCAGTACGCCGCACCAGTCCTGACCCCGGTACAGCAGGTCATGGATGCCCAGGCTCGGCGGCACCTCCAGTACCGGCGCATCCGCCGAGCGCATCAGCAGGCGGCCGTCACTGCTCCAGACCTGGAACGCGAGGTTGATTTCGTAGGGATGGCTGAGGATATCGGTGCCGGACAGGTCCATGGCCTGCTCCAGTGCCAGACGCACGTCCTGCCAGTTCTTGCCCTCGGGCATTTGCCGGAAAAGCCCCTGCAAGACCCGGGCAGCCTGCACCAACTGGGCATCGTAGACATTCTCGATATCCCGGTAGTTATCCCGCGACACGCTCAGCACCAGGACGAGACTGCCCAGCAGCACCAGCAACAGGGTAGGCAGCAGGATACGCGTGCGGATCGCGGTCATGGCCTGTCCTCGACCAGATATCCGACCCCGCGCACGGTGCGGATCAGTCCGCTGTCGAGCTTGCGCCGCAGGTTGTGCACCAGCACTTCGAGGGTGTTGCCAGGGCCACTTTCTTGCCAGCCGTAAAGCATGTCCGCCAGGCGTTCACGGGTCAGTACCGTGCCGGGACGGGCCAGCAACTGGTGCAGCAACTGGAACTCCATGGGCGTCAGGGTCACCGGCTGGTCGTGATAACGCACCTCGAAGCGCGCCGGATCAAGACGGACCCCGGCATGTTCAATCAGCGGCTGGGCCCGTCCCTGGCTGCGCCTCAGCAAGGCGCGGATGCGCGCCTTGAGTTCGTCCACGTCGAAGGGCTTGACCAGGTAATCATCGGCGCCGGCATCCAGGCCCAGGATGCGGTCGCGGGTGGCGTCGCGAGCGGTCAAGACCAGGACCGGCACCTGCGCCTCGGGGTCGGCACGCAGGCTACGCAGCAGTTGCAGGCCATCGCGGCGCGGCAAACCAAGGTCGAGCAGCACCAGGTCGAAGGTTTCCGCGCGCAGGGCGCGTTCGGCTTCGAGGCCGTCGGCCAGCCAGTCCAGGGTATAGCCCTCGCCGCGCAAGGCGGTGCGAATGCCCTGGGCCAGGGCATGATCATCTTCCACCAGCAGTACGCGCATGGGTCGGGTCTCCAGTCGAGGGCGCCATCATGGGCCCTGGCGGGAAGCGTTTGCCGGGGAAAATGTAACCAGGAATGACTCACTAAGCTGGCATTAAGACTCACGGCGCATGGTGCGTTTCCCACACTCAGATCGGAGTCGATCCCATGCGTACCTTCCTCACCATCGCCCTGTTGCTGGGCAGTTCCACCGCCTTCGCTGCCACCCAGTGCACCACCGCCGACAAGAGCACCTGGCAGGATCAGGACAAGTTCCAGGCCCAGCTCAAGGAGCAGGGCTACACGATCAACAAGTTCAAGGTGACCCAAGGCAACTGCTACGAGATCTACGGCTTCGACAAGGAAGGCCGCAAGGTCGAGATCTACCATGACCCGGTCACCGGCAAGGTGGTCAAGAGCGAGGTCAAAGGCTGATGCAACGGGTCATGGTGCAGCTCTGGGACCCATTGCTGCGCCTGTGTCACCTGTCGTTCGCCACGGTGTTCTTCGCCAACTACTTCTTCAACGAGGCAGGCGGCGACTGGCACCAGTGGCTCGGCTACTACGCCATCGGCTGTCTGGTGTTGCGGGTGTTCTGGGGCTTCGTCGGGCCTGCCAGCGCGCGCTGGGCCGATTTCTGGCCGACGCCCGCGCGCCTGGCCGGACACGCCCGGGCCCTGTGGCAAGGCGAGCCCTGTCACCGCCTCGGCCATTCGCCGATCGGCGCCCTGGTGATGCTGCTGATGCTGGCCTGCATCGCCGGGCTCGGTCTCAGCGGCTGGCTGGCCGAGGAAGTGGACGCCTTGTGGGGCGCCGACTGGCCGATGGACCTGCACGCGTACCTTGCCGATGCCTTGCTGGCCCTGGTCTGCCTCCATTTGCTGGCCGCCCTGGTGGAAAGCCTGCGGCTGCGGGAAAACCTGCCCTTGTCGATGCTTACCGGACGCCGCCGGCGCCGCATGCCTTCCTGATCACGAGACCTTTCCATGCTGATGTCCCTGACTCTGCGACCCTGCTCCGAGCGCAGCGGTGCCTGGTTGCGCCTGTGCAGCCTGGCCAGCCTGAGCTGCCTGTTGCTGCTGGCCGACGACTTTCTCCAGCAGCTGTTCACTGGCAACAACCGCGCCGAGCTGGAAGGCGGCTGGGTCGCCGGACTCTGGGTCTTCTGCCTGGCCCTGTGGCTGTGCAACCTGCGCGCGGTGGTGGTGGTGATCCTTGGTCTGTTCGCTGTGATGCAGTTGCTGCAACTGGGCAATATCAGCTTCTTCGGCGAACCCTTGAGCGCCATCGATATCCGCAGCCTGCTGCACGAGCCCGGTGAGGTGCTGCAAACCGCCCGCCATAGCCTGGGCCACCACTGGAGCGCGGCGTTCAGCGTGCTGCTGCCTTATGCGCTGTTGATCGCCCTGCACTGGCGATTGCCCGCCCGGGTCGAACTGCCGGCGAGCCGCTGGGCCCTGGTGCTGATTGCCGTGGTCCTGCTGGCCAAGCCCTACCGGGCCACCTACCGCAACCTCGACTCCTTCACTCCCGGCCCGACCCGCAGCGGCTTGCACAACAGCCTGAATGCCTTTTCCGCCTGGGCGGTGCGCCTGGCTTTCACGACTGAAACCGCGTTGCCGGCTACACCCTTCGCGCCCTACCGACTCAGTCCGATCCCGAGCACCGCGAAGCATGTCTGGCTGGTGGTGGCCGACTCCCTGCGCAGCGAGCGCATGGGCCTCTATGGCTACGACCGCCAGACCACGCCGAAACTGCAGCGCTACCTGGCGACGCATCCCGACGCCCTGGTGCGGCCAGGGGTTTCGGCGGGAGTGGCCACGGATGTCAGCCTGCCCTACCTGCTCAACCCGATCCGCGAGCCGGGCCAGGATCACCTGCTGCGTGAAGGCCAGGTCAACCTGTTCCGCTTCGCCCGCGAAGCCGGGATGCGTACCCACTGGATTTCGTCCCAGGAGTCACGTCTGCTCGCCCATCTTGGCAGCCGCTACCTGGATGTCTCGATCACCCGCGAGGATCATCCATTGCGCTTCCTCCAGCGCCAGGATCATGCACTGCTGGACATCCTCGATCAGCAGCAGTTCGACCAGCGCAATTTCGTCGTGCTCAACCTGCGTACCGCCCACCTGCCCTATGCCCGGAACTACGTGCATCAGGAGGGCATCCGACCCTGGCCGGACCAGGGGCCGCAGGGCCAGGCCAATGCTTATGACAACTCGATCCACTACCTTGATGGACTTCTGGAGGAAGTGATCGCGCGCTTCGACCGTCTCGAAGGCGAACGCTACCTGGTCATCACCGGCGATCATGGCCAGCGCCTGGGAGAGGACGGCAAATGGGGCCATAACGATCTGGTGCCGGAGGTCAGCGATGTGCCGGTGATAGTGCTCAGCCGCCAAGCACCACGCCAGGCCATGGACGCGCTGACGCCCGAGCGCTGGATCAGCCATTACGAAATCGGCAAATGGCTGGCGGCGCGGCTCGGCACGCGGATCGACAACCCGAACCTGCGCAAGGACGAGCACTTCGTCCACGGCAAGTTGCTGTTCAGCGATAACTTCATCCAGCCGGTGTGCGAGACCGACCGGGGCCTGGTGCATCTGCCCCCGGTGCAGTTGAGTGAATGGTTGCAGGCAGCAAACCGGAGGCGATGCGAGCAGGCCTTGTAAGTCCCGCTGTCATGCAACCGGCGGTGCCTTCCCGGCCGTCCGCCCGATCGACTGATAGCCCAGCGCGGCCATGAACAACACCGCGAACACCAGCACGATGGTAGGCGCCGGAGCGCTGTCGAGGAAGAACGAGAGATAGACGCCAAGCAACGCACTGCCGATCGCAACCACCAGCGAAACCCAGAGCATATGCCGCAGTTCCCGGGTAATCAGCGCCGCAATGGCGCCGGGCGCGATCAGCAAGGCAACGGCCAGGATCACCCCGGAGGCCTTCAGCGCCCCTACCACCGCCAGCGAGATCAGGCACAACAGCCCGTAATGCAGCCAACCGGTGCGCAGGCCGACCGCATGGGCCTGGACGGTATCGAAGGTGTAGAGCATCAGGTCCTTCCACTTGGTCCCCACCACGACCGCGGTCAGCAAGGCGATGGCGGCGCACAGCAGCATGTCCTCGCGGCTGACGCCCAGGATGTCACCGAACAGGATGTGATCCAGGTGCACGCTGGATTCGATCTTCAGGTAGAGCACCAGGCCCAGTCCGAACATCCCCGAATACACAATGCCCATCACCGTGTCCTGCTTGATCCGGCTGTTCTGCTTGAGGAAGCCCGTGGCGACGGCACAGAAGATGCCCGCCAGGAACGCGCCGATGGCATAGGGGATCTGCATGATGTAGGCGATCACCACGCCCGGGAATACCGCGTGGGCAATGGCATCGCCCAGCAGCGCCCAGCCCTTGAGCACCAGGAAGCAGGACAACAGCGCCATGGGGATGGCTATGAGCACAGCAATCAACATCGCATTGACCATGAAATCGAAGCGAAACGGCTCCAGGAACAGCTCGATCACGCTCATGCCGCCGCCTCCAATGCCTGCCGCGCACGGCGCCGGGCCGCCAGCACCCCGTGCTTGGGGGCGAGGACGAACACCAGCAGGAAGATCAGGGTCTGCAACACGACGATGACGCCGCCGGTCGCGCCATCCAGGTAGTAGCTGATATAGGTGCCTGCCAGGCTGGTGAGCGTGCCGATACTCACGGCGATCACCAGCAGGCGCGGGAAGCGGTCGCTCAGCAGATAGGCCGTGGCGCCAGGGGTGATGACCATGCAGATGACCAGGAAGGCGCCCACCGTCTGCAACGCCGCGACGGTCGAGGCCGATAGCAGGGCGAAGAACAGCAGTTTCAGGCGCTCCGGCCGGATACCGACGGCGCGGGCCTGGTTCTCGTCGAAGAAGGTCAGCATCAGGTCGCGCCATTTGGCCAGCAGCACGGCCAGGGTGACCAGGCCGATGAGCGCCAACTGCAAGGTATCGCTGGCCGTGATCGCCAGGATATTGCCCAGCACGATGGTCTGGATGTTCACCGAGGTGGGCGACAGCGACACCATGAACAGGCCAAGGCCGAAGAACGAGGTGAAGATCATGCCAATCACCACGTCCTCCTTGAGCCGGGTGCGGCGCTGCAGGAACAGCAAGGCCGCCGACGCCAGGCCTCCGGCGAAAAAGGCCCCGAGGGAAAACGGCAGGCCCAGCATGTAGGCGCCGGCCACGCCAGGGACGATGGAATGGGACAGGGCATCGCCGATCAGCGACCAGCCCTTGAGCATCAGGTAGCAGGACAGGAAGGCACAGACGCCACCCACCAGCGCCGAAACCCACATGGCATTGCGCATGTAGCCATAGGCGAAAGGCTCCAACAGCAGTTCAATCACGGTGGGCCTCGTTATCGCTGTCGTTCTGCCGCCGGGCCGGCAAGCCATCGCGCAGGATCAGCGGGCGTTCGTCGTCACTGAACACGCTCACCCCCGGTTGCAGTTGTTCGCTACCCTGGACCAGCGCGAAATGCCGCAGCACCCCGCCGAAGGCTCGCTCCAGGTTGTCCCGGGTGTAGACCTCGTCGGTGGGGCCATGGGCCAGGACGGTGCGCTTGATCAGCACCACGCGGTCGCAGAATTCCGGCACCGAACCCAGGTTATGGGTCGACACCAGCATGATCCGGCCTTCCTCGCGCAGTTCGCGCAACAGCTGGATGATCTGGTCCTCGGTCTTCACGTCGACGCCGGTGAACGGCTCGTCGAGCAGGATGATCCGGCTGTCCTGGGCCAGTGCACGGGCCAGGAACACGCGCTTGCGTTGCCCACCGGACAGCTCGCCGATCTGCCGCTTGCGCAGCGCGGTCATGTCGACCCGCTCCAGGGCGGCGTCCACCGCCTCGTGATCGGCGCGACGGGCAATGCGCAGCGGGCCCATGTGGCCATAGCGGCCCATCATCACCACATCCTCGACCAGCACGGGAAAGTCCCAGTCGACCTCCTCGGCCTGCGGTACATAGGCCGTGTGTTTCTTGCGCAGCGCCTGCCCGGCGGGCATGCCCAGGACGCTGATCGAACCGGCCACCAGGCGGACCAGGCCCATGATGGCCTTGAACAGGGTCGACTTGCCCGAACCGTTGATGCCCACCAGCGCCGTGATGGTGCCGTGGGGCAGCTCGAAGCTGGCATCCTGCAGCGCGGTGTGGCCATTGCGATAGGTCACCGTCGCCCCTTTGACGACGATGCCAGGTTCGAGCGTTGCGACTTTCATGGAGCGAATCCCGGGTGGCGTGCTGGGATGGTTCATGGCGTGTGTCCTTCGCTCAGGCCGCTGGCCAGCGTCTCGGTGGTCACCCGCAGCAGGTCGAGGTAGGTCGGTACCGGGCCGTCGCTGGTGCTCAACGAGTCGACGTAGAGCACGCCGCCATAATGGGCGCCGGTCTCCCGGGCGACCTGCCGCGCGGGTTTGTCGGAGACTGTGCTCTCGCTGAATACGGCGGGAATGGCATTGGCCCTCACCGTATCGATGACCTGGCGGACCTGCTGCGGCGTGCCCTGCTGGTCGGCGTTGATCGGCCACAGGTAGAGCTCCTTCAAGCCGAAGTCACGCGCCAGGTAGGAGAAGGCGCCCTCGCTGCTGACCAGCCAGCGGCTCGCGGGCGGGATCTGCTGGATGCGTGCGCGGATCGGCTCGGTGGTAGCCTCGATACGCGCCTTGTAGGCCTCGGCATTGCGCTTGTAGACCTCGGCATTGGCCGGGTCGTGGCGCACCAGCGCATCGCGGATGTTGTCGACGTAGATCGACGCGTTGCGCGGTGACATCCAGGCGTGCGGATTGGGTTTTCCAGTATAGGGACCAGCCGTGATGCCCATCGGCTCGATACCGTCGGACACCACCACGCCGGGCACCTGCTCCAGGCGCTGGAAGAACTTCTCGAACCACAGTTCCAGGCCCAGGCCGTTCCACAGGATCAACTGCGCGCCCTGGGCACGACGCAGGTCGCCCGGGGTCGGGGAATAGTTGTGGATTTCGGCGCCGGGCTTGGTGATGGACTCCACCACGGCGGCATCACCGGCCACGTTCCTGGCCATGTCCGCGATGATGGTGAAGGTGGTGACGACCTTGAACGGCTCGGCGGCGCCCGCCGGCGCGGCGAACAGGAGCGCACTGAGCATCACGCCGAGCAGGCGCGCTGACACTGAACGGGACTTGCTTGTATCGAACATCCGTCACTTCCGCTTGAAGTCAGAGGAAACGGCTGGTTCACGGTGGGTACGCCAATCTTGTCGAAAAGCCCGGAACAGCTACGGTGCTCGTGCAGTTGGCTTGCCAGACGGAGTATGGAGAGCTGCCACACGGATGGCAAACCCTGTGAGCCGTGCAAGGCCCGACAGCGCAGCCCGCCACGCTCCACCTGTCCCGCCACTGTAGCGCCCGATGCAACACCTGTAGCGCGCAACACTCCCCCTCCTCTGCACGCCGCATACCCCGCCAGGCCCCGTGATCCAGGGGCTCCAGCCCATCCGCCAGCCCCTGGCACAGCCGTTGCTCCTGTCCTGTTGCGAAGCGAAACGACCTCGCCACTAATAAGAACAGGATCGACTCCATGAGACAGATTGGCCCCGCCGCCCTCCCCTTGAAATGCCTGGCTGCCGCAATGCTCCTGAGCCTGGCCAGCTTCCCCGCCCTGGCCAGCGACACACCGGCCAACGTCGACGCCCAGCGCCTGATCGCCGCCGACAAGGAACCCGGCAACTGGATGAGTACCGGCCGCACCTACGACGAACAACGCTACAGCCCGCTCAAGCAGATCAGCGACCAGAACGTCGGCCAGCTCGGCCTGGCCTGGAGCTACAAGCTCGACCTGGATCGCGGCGTGGAGGCCACGCCGATCGTGGTCGACGGGGTGATGTACACCACCGGCCCGTTCTCCGTGGTCTACGCGCTGGACGCCCGCAACGGCAAGCTGATCTGGAAGTACGACCCGCAATCGGACCGCAACCGTGCCGGCGAAGCCTGCTGCGATGCGGTGAACCGCGGCGTGGCCGTGTGGAAGGGCAAGGTCTATGTCGGCGTGCTGGACGGACGCCTGGAGGCCATCGACGCCAAGACCGGACAGCGCGCCTGGTCGGTCGACACTCGCGCCGACCACAAGCGCAGCTACACCATCACCGGCGCACCCCGGGTGGTCAACGGCAAGGTGGTGATCGGCAATGGCGGCGCCGAGTTCGGCGTGCGTGGCTACGTCACCGCCTATGACGCCGAGACCGGCAAGGAGGCCTGGCGTTTCTACACGGTGCCCGGCGATCCGAAGCTACCGCCAGAAGGCAAGGGCATGGAGATCGCCGCCAAGACCTGGCATGGCGACGCCTTCGTCGAACAGGGCGGCGGCGGCACCGCCTGGGACTCGTTCGCCTTCGATCCCGAGTTGAACCTGCTGTACATCGGCGTCGGCAACGGTTCGATGTGGGACCCGAAATGGCGCAGCCAGGCCAAGGGCGACAACCTGTTCCTGTCTTCCATCGTCGCCGTGAACGCCGACACCGGCGAATACGTCTGGCACTACCAGACCACCCCCGGCGATGCCTGGGACTACACCGCGACCCAGCACATGATCCTCGCCGAGCTGCCCATCGACGGCAAACCGCGCAAGGTGCTGATGCAGGCGCCAAAGAACGGCTTCTTCTACGTGATCGACCGGGCCACCGGCCAGCTGCTGTCGGCCAAGGGCATCGTCCCGCAAAGCTGGACCAAGGGCATGGACATGAAGACCGGACGACCGATCTTCGATGACGAGGGCGCCGCCTACTGGAAGGACGGCAAGCGCAAACTGGTGACGCCAGCCTTCTGGGGCGCCCATGACTGGCAGCCGATGTCCTTCAACCCCGACACCGGCCTGGTGTACATCCCGGCCCACATCATGTCCGCCTACTACGAGCACATCCCCGAGGCGCCGGCGCGCAACCCGTTCAAGAGCATGTACCAGCTGGGCCTGCGCACCGGGATGATGCCGGAGAACGTCGACGGCCTGCTGGACATGGCCAAGACCTGGTCGGGCAAGCTGATCGCCTGGGACCCGGTCAAGCAGCAGCCGGCCTGGGAAGTGCCCTACGTGACCATCTTCAACGGCGGCACCCTGAGCACCGCCGGCAACCTGGTCTTCGAAGGCAGCGCCGATGGCCGGGTGATCGCCTATGCCGCCGACAGCGGCAAGAAGCTCTGGGAGCAGCCCGCCGCCAGTGGCGTGATGGCAGCACCGATCACCTACACGGTCGACGGCGAGCAGTACGTGACCTTCATGGCCGGCTGGGGCGGCGCCTTTTCCACCTTTGCCGGCGCCCTGTCGCTGCGCGCCGGGGTGCAGCCATTTTCCCAGGTGCTGACCTACAAGATCGGCGGCACCGCCAAACTGCAGGAACCGGCACCGCGCCCCGACACCCCGAAACCACCGCCGCTGAGCACCGACACCGCCGCCATCGAGGCCGGCGCCAAGCTGTATGACGGCTACTGCTCGCAGTGCCATGGCATCCACGCGGTCAGCGGCGGCGTGCTGCCAGACCTGCGCAAGCTGACGGCTGAGAAGCACCAGATGTTCCTCGGCATTCTCTATGGCGGCCGCGTACCCGATGGCATGCCGTCCTTCGCCGATGCCTTCACGCCCCAGCAGGTCGAACAGATCCACCAGTACCTGATCAAGCGCTCCCACGACCTGGTCAGCGAAGGCGAAGCCTGGAAACAGTTCAGCAGCAAGCACTAAACCCTCCGACAAGAGAGATGCGGACATGAGTGAAAGCACTTACCAGAACTACATTGCCAACGCCTTCGTCACCAGCGACGAGCACCTCGAAGTGCGCAACCCGGCCAACGGCCAGTTGCTCGGGCGCGTGCCCCAGGGCAACGACACCGACGTCGACCGCGCCATCGCTGCGGCGCGCCAGGCGCAGAAAGCCTGGGCGGCGCGCCCTGCCATCGAACGGGCCGGCTATCTGCGCAAGATCGCCGCCAAGGTACGCGAGCACGCCGAGCGCCTGGCCCGCACCATCACCGCCGAACAGGGCAAGGTGCTGGAACTGGCCCGGGTCGAGGTGAACTTCACCGCCGACTACCTGGACTACATGGCCGAGTGGGCACGCCGCCTGGAAGGCGAAGTGCTGAGCAGCGACCGCCCCGGCGAAAGCATCTTCCTGCTGCGCAAGCCCCTGGGCGTGGTGGCCGGCATCCTGCCGTGGAACTTCCCGTTCTTTCTTATCGCGCGCAAGATGGCCCCGGCGCTGTTGACCGGCAACACCATCGTCATCAAGCCCAGCGAAGAAACCCCGATCAACTGCTTCGAATTCGCCCGACTGGTGGCCGAGACCGATCTGCCGGCCGGCGTGTTCAACGTGGTCTGCGGCACCGGCGCCACGGTGGGCAACGCCCTGAGCCGTCACCCGGGCATCGACCTGATCAGCTTCACCGGCAGCGTCGGCACCGGCTCGGCGATCATGGCCGCCGCCGCGCCGAACATCACCAAGCTCAACCTGGAGCTGGGCGGCAAGGCGCCGGCCATCGTGCTGGCCGATGCCGACCTGGAACTGGCGGTCAAGGCCATCACCGCGTCGCGGGTGATCAATACCGGACAGGTGTGCAACTGCGCCGAGCGGGTCTATGTCGAGCGCCGGGTCGCCGATGCTTTCATCGAGCGCATCGCCGCGGCCATGGCCGCCACCCGCTATGGCGACCCGCTGGCTGAGGACGGACTGGACATGGGGCCGCTGGTCAATCGCGCGGGCCTGGACAAGGTGGCGCAGATGGTCCGCACCGCCACCGGGCAAGGCGCGCAGGTGATCACCGGCGGCGCGGTGGCCGACCTGGGCCAGGGCTTCCACTACCAGCCGACGGTGCTGGCGGGCTGCTCGGCGGACATGGAGATCATGCGCAAGGAGATCTTCGGCCCGGTGCTGCCGATCCAGATCGTCGACGACCTGGACGAAGCCATCGTCCTGTCCAACGACAGCGAGTACGGCCTGACCTCGTCGATCTACACCCGCGACCTCGGCGCGGCCCTGCACGCCACCCGCGGGCTGGACTTCGGCGAGACCTACATCAACCGGGAGAACTTCGAGGCCATGCAAGGCTTCCACGCCGGGACGCGCAAGTCGGGGATCGGTGGGGCCGATGGCAAGCATGGGTTGTACGAGTACACCCATACCCATGTGGTGTACATCCAGGCTTGAGGAGGGTGCCCGGCTTGCAGCCCCGCAAGCCGGGTGTTTTTCACGCTAGAGACGGTCGTTGGGCTGCACCAGGTTCCGCTTCTTCATCTGTCGATACAGCGTCGAACGCGCGACACCCAGCTCAGCCGCCGCAGCGCTGATGTTCCAGCGATGACGACGCAGCACCGCCTGCAGATCCGATCCCTGCGGCTCAGCGCTGGCGGGTACGACGCCGTGGAGCAGTTCTCCCGGCAGGCAATCCAGGTCGATGACGCCCTCATCGGCCAACGCCATCGCATAGCGCAGGGCGTTGAGCAACTGACGGATATTGCCGGGCCACGCGGCATCGACCAGGCATTGGCGGGCCTGGACGCTCAGGCGCATGCCCTGCCCTTCATCCAGGCTGTCCAGCAGCGAGTCGATCAGTTGCCCCCGATCACTCCGCTCGCGCAAGGCCGGCAGGCGCAGCGTCATGCCATTCAGGCGATAGAACAGATCCTCGCGAAAATCCTTCTCCCGCAGCATGCCTTGCAGGTCCTGGTGGGTGGCGCAGACCACCTGGATATCCAGCGCCACCGGTGCCGGTGCGCCCAGCGGCGAGATCTCGCGCTCGGCCAGCACCCGCAACAGGCGGGTCTGCAGGTGCGCGGGCATGTCGCCGATCTCGTCGAGGAACAGTGTGCCGCCATTGGCCAGTTCCAGCTTGCCCTTCATGCCCTTCTTGCCGGCCCCGGTGAAGCTGCCGGCGTGGTAGCCGAACAGTTCGCTCTCGATCAGGCTCTCCGGGATCGCCGCGCAATTGAGGGCGACGAAGGGCCCGGCGCGGCGTGCGCTGGCCTGGTGGATGGCACGGGCAAAAGCCTCCTTGCCGGTGCCGGTCTCGCCGGTGATGAGGATGGCGATGTCCTTGTCGATCACCTTGCGCAGGCGGCGCACCGTCTGCTGCAGGCCCGGGTCGGCGCCGGCCAGGCGGTCGAGGTCGGGGTGGCGTGGTCGCTGCACCTTGGGCGCGGGCCCAGGTGTCGGGGCCTGCCGGCTCAGCGCCGAAGGAATGCGCAGGCTGACGTCCAGCAGCGCCTCATCCTGCAGCGCGCGCAGACGCAGGCCGCGGGCGCCGCCATGGGTCAGGCGCAGCAGTTCGTCGACGCCCATCGGCAACAGTTGTTCGATGGCCGTGCCCAGCAGCTTGCGGCCGTCAGCCTGGTCATGGGCGATGAACGCGGCGTAGTTGGCGCCGATCACACGGCCGCTGTCGTCCACGGCCAGTAGTTGCTCGTTGGCCAGGTCGGCGATTTCGTCGATGGGCTTGAGCGAAAGCGTCAGGCGATCGCGATAGCTTTGGCGGAAGTGGGCGTTCTCGATCAGGCGGGCGTAGAGGATCACCAGTTGCAAGGTCAGGTACTGGCTTTCCTTGGGGCCATTGCTGTCCAGGCAGGTGGCGTTCAGGCACCCCTGCAACAGGCCCTGGGCGTTGAAGATCGGCGCGACGGAGCAGCTCAGGCGGGCGTTGGCGGTGAGGAAATGTTCCTCGCGATGGATGATCAGCGGCTCGGCCGCGGCCAGGGTGGTGCCGATGCCGTTGGTGCCGGCGATGGACTCGTCCCAGCGCGCTCCCACCACCAGGCCCGAGCGGATATAAGGATCGTGCTGGCACGGCAGGCGGGCATCCAGGGTAATGCCCTGGGCATCGCTCAGCAGCACCGCGAAGCCCGCCGGCACCACCCGCCGGGCCAGGCCGCTGACGCCCTGGCTGGCGATATCGAGGTACTGCTGGTGCTGTTCCTGATGGTGGCGGATATCGTCGGCGCAGAGGATATCCAGGCGGGTGCTGGTAGCTGGATCGAGCCCGTGCTGCATGACGCTGCGGTACCAGGACTGGGCGATCACCCGGTCCGGACGGATCCCCCGGCCGGGGAAATGTTCGGCGACGAAGGCGGCGAGCTCGCTCGGATGGGTCTGCGTGCCAGGGCGGGTCATGGAAGGCTCCCTGTAGCGTGCCGCCTCGGTGACGCGGCACGGCGTTCTTGTTATGGGGTGCGGCGGCCGATGGCCGTCAGGGGCTCAAGATAGCCCCTGAAGCACGTGAGCGCCATGACCAGACACCATCAGGTCTGTGCTTGCAGTTACCGCAGGTTCTTGTCGAAGAACCCGGCAATCCGGTCGAAAGGAATCTTGTCCGCACGGTCGTACAGGTCGACATGGCTGGCCCCCGGGACGATCAGCAGTTCCTTGGGCTGCGCCGCCGCAGCGTATGCGGTCTCGCTGAAGTAGCGCGAATGGGCCTTTTCACCGTGGACGAACAGGATCGGCCGTGGCGAGATCTCCTTGATGTAGGTCAGCAGCGGCATGTTCATGAAAGACAGCGGCGTGGTCATGGTCCATGCATTGCCGGAGTTGACCGAGCGCGGGTGATAGCCACGCGGTGTCATGTAGTAGTCGTGATAGTCGACCAGGAACTGCGCCTCACCGCCCTTGAGCTGGTTGTAGGCCGGCTGGTACGCCGGAGTGCCGACCTGGGCATCCTTCCAGCGCTGCTGGCCCAGTTGTTCCAGCACCTGCGTGCGTTGGGCAAGGGTGACGCTGTCGTTGTAACCCTTGGACATGACCCGCGACATGTCGTACATGGTGCTGGTCACCACCGCCTTGACCCGCTTGTCCACGGCCGCCGCACTCAGGGCCATGCCGCCCCAGCCACAGATGCCGACGATACCGATGCGCTCGCGATCGACCTGCTCCAGCAAGCCGATGAAGTCCACGGCGGCGCTGAAGTCTTCGGTATTGATGTCCGGCGAAGCCACGTTGCGCGGCTGGCCGCCACTTTCACCGGTGTAAGACGGGTCGAAGGCCAAGGTGATGAAACCACGCTCTGCCAGGGTCTGCGCATACAGGCCGGACGATTGCTCCTTGACCGCACCGAACGGTCCACTGACGACGATGGCAGGCAGACGCTGGTCGCCATGCGCCTTGGGCAGGTAGAGGTCAGCCGCCAGGGTGATGCCGTAGCGGTTGGTGAAGGTGACCTTGCGCTGCTCGACCTTGTCGCTGCGGGGGAATGTCTTGTCCCATTCCTGGGTCAGTTGCAGTTGCATCGGGGTAGCTCCGTTGTGCTTGGAGGGGGTGGCCTGGCAGCCCAGCAGCGCCGCCAGCGCGCCAGCGAGGATGGCCAGCCGCAAGGGGCCCTTGCGTTGGACGGGTCGATTGCATTGCCTGGTTTCCATGGGGGTCTCCATCGATGAAGTGGACGCAGCGGGCGTCAGGTTGGGATTCGGCTGACAAACGCCGTCAGGACCGCCGAAACCAGCAGTACCGCGGCACTCAGGAAGAAGGTGCTCGGCAGCCCAAGGTTGTCGAACAGCAGGCCGCCCAGCGTGGAACCCAGGGCGATCGAAAGCTGGACGACAGCCACGAACAGGCCACCGCCCGCCTCGGCATCCCGTGGGAACACCCTGGCAATCCAGGCCCACCAGCCCACGGGTGCCGAAGTGGTAGTCAGGCCCCACAGCCCGAGCAATACGACGACCATCGCGAGCCAGTTGCCGAAGCCAACCAAGGCCAGGGCAATCAGGCTCATCAACAGGGGAATGACCACCAGCGTTACGTAGAAGCCCCGCTGCAGGACCCGACCGACCAGCATGGTCCCGACGACGCCGGCAGTGCCGATCACCAGCAAGACCCAGGAAATGCCTGTGCCATGCACCTGGGTGACCGTCTCCAGGAAAGGTCTGACATAGGTGAACAACGCGAACTGCCCCATGAACAGCAGGCTGCTGGCCAACATGCCCAAGGCGATGCCGGGCCGCCCAAGCAGGGCGAATACCTTGAACACCTCGCCCCGCCCGCTAACCCGAGCAGCGGCTGGCAGGGACGGCAGCGTCTTCCATTGCCAGACCAAGGCGACCAGGGCAATCGGCACCAGGCAGACAAAGGCCCCGCGCCAGCCGACCAGGGTACCGAGCCAGGCCCCCATCGGGGCGGCGACCACGGTTGCCAGTGCGTTGCCGCCATTGACCAGTGCCAATGCCCGCGGCACATCGCGACTCGGTACCAAGCGCATGGCCGTCGCGGCCGACATCGACCAGAAGCCGCCGATCACCACGCCGATCAACGCCCTGCCGAGCATGTAGAAGGCATAGCTCGGCGCCAGTGCCACGATGGCGCCGGACACACCCATCGCTGCGGTCAGCCACAACAACAGGGTCTTGCGGTCCAGGCTGCCGGCCAGCGAGGAAATGAACAGGCTGGTAAATACCGCGAAGCCGCCGGAAACGGCTATGCCTTGCCCGGCCATACCCTCGGTGATGGCCAGGTCGCTGGCGATGGGGGTCAGCAGGCTGACCGGCAGGAACTCGGAAGCGACCAGCGCGAAGGCGCAGACGGAGATGGCCAGGACGCCACTCCAGGCACTTGGTCGAGCGGGGTTTTCGGCGGTGGTTTCAAGTGAGCTGACGGTCATTGCAAAGCCTGGTGATGTCCGGAACGAACCAAGAGGTTGCAAATGGTCGGGCATGCCGTCAGCCCCGACTAGCTAATCAATTCTTAAAGGGGATATAAGCCTCACTAATGAATGATTCATGCGAGAGTGATTCATGATCAAACGCAACCTCAATGACCTGCTGTCCTTCGTCACCGTCGCGCGCGAGGGCACCTTCACCCGTGCCGCTGCCCAGCTCGGTGTGACCCAATCGGCCCTCAGCCAGGCGATAAGCGGCCTGGAAGCGCGGCTGCAGATCCGCTTGCTGACCCGCACCACCCGCAGCGTCTCGCCGACGGCAGCCGGCGAGCGCCTGCTCCAGGCCATCGGCAATCGCTTCGACGAAATCGAGGCGGAGCTGGACGAGTTGTCGGCGCTGCGTGACAAACCCGCTGGCACGGTGCGGATCACCTGCGGCGATCACATCCAGCGCACGCTGCTGTTGCCCCGGCTTACGCCATTGCTGCGCGAGTATCCGGACATCAAGCTGGAATTCGATATCAACTACGGCTTTCGCGACATCGTCGCCGACCGCTTCGATGCCGGCGTGCGCCTGGGCGATACCATCGACAAGGACATGATCGCCATGCCCATCGGACCGCCCCTGCGCATGGCGGTGGTGGCAGCCCCGGCCTACTTCGCGGCACACCCCAGGCCCGGGAAGCCCCACGACCTGCTCGGGCACAACTGCATCAACATGCGCATGCAGTCGGGAGGCGGGCTCTATGCCTGGGAGTTCCAGCACAAGGACCAGCAGGTCAACGTGCGGGTGGAAGGGCAACTGGTGTTCAACACGTCGCCCAACATCGTCGATGCCGCGCTGGCAGGGCTCGGTGTGGCCTGGTTGCCCGAAGAGGAGTTCGCCCCGCACATCGAGGACGGCAGGTTGATCCGGGTGCTGGAGGAATGGTGCCCACCTTTCCCGGGCTACTACCTGTACTACCCGAGCCGCCGACAGCCCTCCCCGGCCTTCTCGCGGGTGCTGGAAGCACTGCGATCGACCTGATGTCGCGCCCCAGCAATACCCCCGCCAGGCGGGGGCAGGCGGCATCGCTCAGAACGCGTGAACGAAACGCACCCGGACACCGCGGGTCTCGAAGGCGTTGTCGACCTTGATGTCCTGGATGTACTCGACCTGCACGTTGTCCTGGCGGGTCAATTGCTTGGCCAGGCCGAAGGCGACGGTCTGTACCTTCGAGCGGTCGTCCTGGTCGACGCCGCCCAGTTCGGTCTCGCCACCGCTGGCCCAGGTGTACTTGGCCGAAGCCCAGAGCGTCGGCGTCAGGTTGTAGGCATAGATGGCCTGGGCGCTCCAGACCTGGTCCTTCTTCTGGGTCTGGCCGAGGTAGTCGTCGTTGCGGCCGAAGAAGTCCACGGCGGCGATCAGGTCCACCGTGGTGTTCTCGCCAAAGCCCTTGGTCATGCCGAACTCGGCGGTGTAGCTCCAGCGGTTGCTGCCCAGGCTGGTGCCCGGACGCTCGTCGTTGTAGTTGCCGGTCGGCACCGTGACGTAGGGGGTGAAGGCGATCCAGGTCTTGTTGGCCGGGTCGTTCACGAACCAGAACGAACTGAGCAGGATCATGTCGCCCATGCTGCTGCGCCGGTCGTCCAGCGCGCCAGGCAGGTTCACGTTGAGCTGGCCCATGGGCAGGATGATCTGCGGGTCGATGATCATCCCGCCGACCTCCATGAAGTGCACGTAGCGGGTGATCAGCAAATCGGAGGAAAAGTCCGCGCCGATGTCCTTGCCATCCGCCACGTAGGTGTTGGCCTGCTTGTGGGTGTAGTAGCCCACGGCGAGATCCACGCCGGCCGGCGCCGCGATGTAGTCCCGGGCCATGGCGTCGCCAGCGGCCTGCACAGGAATGGAAAGGGACAGCAGGAGGGCGAGACCGGAAAGATTGAGGAGTGTGTTGTTCATTGGGCACTTTTATTGTTTTTGTGGGACAAGCCGTCGCCGTGGCCGGCACCGCAGTGCCAACCCGTTCGACGGAGGATTGATAACGCTGGGGATTGCGCGGGGGCTCAGCTCTCGGCCTGGCCGGCGGCGAAACCCTGCCGGGCACTGGCGCTGCGTTTGCGACGGTGGTCGTAGAGCCAGGCGCCGGCGAAGAACACCACCACGACCAGCGGCAGGAACGAGGCGCTGTGGAAGATCGATGCTGCCGCGTCGACCATCACCCGGTCATGGGCCGCAGAGCCTTCCTTGAGCGCCTCGAACGCGGCGCTGCCGCCGGCACTGGCGATCTTCGCCTGGTCGAACAGGGTGCCGAACGCCGGCATCAGCACGTAGGTGGAGAGCATCCCGGCGGACGCGGTGATACCGATCGCCAGCGAGCCGCCCTGGGGGAAACGCTCCGAGGTGCTGGCCAGCATGGTCGGCCACAGCACACTGGTGCCCATGCCGAACAGCAGCGCGGCGAACAGCCCCGTGCCCGGGCTGGTCGCCTGGCTCAACAGGGACAGGCCGGCGAAGGCGAAGGCACAACCGAAGAACAGGATGCCGCTGGAGCCGATATGCCGGTACATCACCCCGGTGAACAGGCGCACGACGATCTGCACCGTGTAGATGAACGCCACCAGCCAGAAGCCCTGGATGCCGACGATCCGGGTCAGGGTCAGGTCGATCCAGCTGCTGGGCACCAGTTCCGTGGCCGAGGTGAGGAACATGGCGCAGAGGAACAGGTAGAACGCCGGCCGAGTCAGGGTATGACGGAACATGCCGGCGAACGACACGCCCTGGGCGACCCGCTCGCTGGGCGGGTACTTGACCCGGGAAATCAGCACAAGCGCCACCAGGGCCGGGATGGCGACCAGCGCCAGCTGCACTTTCCAGCCCAGGCTGAAGGTCTCCACCATCACGCAGGCGGGGGCCGCGACCAGCATCCCCAGCGCGAAGGCCGCATGGAACAGGTTGAGCTTGAGCACCTTGCGGGTCGGATAGAGGGTCACCACCAGCGGGTTCAACGCCGCTTCGATGGAGCCCCAGGCCAGCCCCTGGAGCAGCGAGCCGCCCCAGAGCAACTGCCAGGCCCAGGCCGACTCCGGGGACGCCGATACCAGCGTGGCGGTCCCGGCCAGGTACAGCAGCACACTGAGCACATGGGTGCGGCGCAAGCCGATGGCGTCCACCAGCGGCGCCATGCAGAAGTTGGCGATGGCGAAGCCGAGGAACAGCACTCCGAGCACCTCGCCGATCATCGCGCCGGAGGTCAGCGGGTTGGTGGCGTCGAAGAAATCATGCTTGATCGCGCTGGCGGCGTTGAGCCGCAACAGCACCTCGAAGCCCATGCAGAACTGGGTGATGAACGCGGCGATGAAGATCCGCGTAACGGGAATGCCTTGCAGATGGCCGGGAAGCCCCGGTGGGTTGCTGTGCATGATGCAGTGCTCCTTCAACGGATCGGTCCGCTGAATGCAGGATGTTGTTCTTGTTGGTCTGGGTCGAAGCGTCGGGCAAGGCGTGATGGTGGGTGATGGGTGTCCTCGGTCAGCGTGGATGGAATGGGATGGCAGGCAGGCGCGGATTGCTCCGGCCCCCGCCTGCCGGGTATCAGTGCGCCAGGGCCGGCTCGGCGCGCGGGGACGCTTGCGCCTGGGGCTGGCGGATGAACGCCGACGCGCGCTCGGCGATCATCACCGTGGGCGCCGTGGTGTTGCCGCGCACGATGACCGGCATCACCGAGGCATCGGCAATGCGCAGGCCCTGGATGCCACGGACCCGCAACTGCGGATCGACCACCGCATCGGCACCGCTGCCCATGGCGCAGGTACCGACAGGGTGGAAGGCGTTCTGCGCATTGGCCCGGACATAGGCTTCCAGCGCGGCGTCATCGTCGCCCACCGCACTGCCCGGCATCAGTTCGCCGTCGATATAGCGCGCCAGCGCCGGTGCCCGCAGGAAACGCCGGGCAACCCGTACCCCATTCATCAGGTTGCGCACATCGCGGGCGTCGCTGAGGAAATTGGCGTCGATCAGCGGTGGGTCCTGCGGGTTGCTGCTGCGCAGGCGAATGCGCCCGCGGGAATGGCTGGTCAGGCAGCACGGCGCCACCGAATAACCGTGGGCGGGTTCACCCCCGGCCAGCTTGCCCCAGGCGGTAGAAGCCATCGCCAGGGTATGGATCTGGATTTCCGGACGGCCATCACCATCGAGGTCCATGAAGCCACCGGCCTCGACCAGGCAGGAACTGAGGATGCCGGTGCGGAACAGGCTCCATTCCAGGCCATGGCGCAGGGCCTTGAGGCCCTTGTCCTGGCCCAGCAGGCTGATGGGTGCCTTGAGCTTGCCGTCCACCGGCGCCACCAGGTGATCCTGGAAGTTCTCGCCGACGCCGGGCAGATCCACCAGCGGCTGGATCCCGTGCTCGCGCAGGTGCGCCGCCGGCCCGATGCCAGACAGCATCAGCAGCTTCGGCGTGACCAGGGTGCCGGCACAGAGGATCACCTCGCGACGGGCGCGGATCGGCTGTTCCTCGCCATTGCGCTTGACCAGCACCCCGACCGCACGCAGGTCCTCGATCAGCACCCGGGATACCCCGGTGCCGGTCTGTACGGTCAGGTTGGGCCTTGCCTGCGCTGCCTTGAGGTAGGTCCGCGCGGAACTGCCGCGCTCGCCGCGCTGGCTGGTGATCTGGTAATAACCGAAGCCATGCTGGCGCTCGCCGTTGAAGTCATCGTTGTAGGTGAACGGCACGCCGTCATCGTCCAGGGTCTGCTGCGCGGCCTTGACGAAGGCCTCGCTGAGCGGATCGCGATGGGGGTTGTCGGACACCACCAGGGGGCCGTCGCTGCCATGCAGCCTGCCGGCGAAACGGCGATTGCCCTCGGCCTTGCGGAAGAACGGCAGGACCTCATCGAACGACCAGCCCTCGCAGCCGGCCGCCGCCCAACCGTCGTAGTCCTCGCGCTGGCCGCGGATATACAGCATGGCGTTGATCGAGTGCCCGCCACCGAGGGTGCGGGCCTGCATGATCTGGATCGGACGCCCGGCCACATGGCGGGACGGCTCTGCATGGTAGGTGCGGGTGCGCTCGCTGCCCATCATCCTGAAGTAGCCACCGTTCATGCGGATGAACAGGTTCTGGTCGTCGGGCCCTTCCTCGATGAGCAACACCTGGTTGCGCGGATCTTCGCTGAGGCGGGCGGCCACTACGCAGCCCCCTGCCCCGCCACCCACGACGATGTAGTCGTAAGCCTGGGTATTCATGTCATCACCGTATCGCTGTTGTCGTTATTGGTAGCGGTCGATGACATGCTAGGTTTCGCGGCGGGGGCCTGGCTTGGACGGCTGCGCCAGGGTTTGGACTGCTTGCGCCAGGGTTTCGCCTACTGGCGCAGCAACTGGTTGGGCGTCACTCCGTAGGTCTTCTTGAACGTCCTGCTGAAATGCGACAGGTCATTGAAACCGCAGCTCAGCGCCGCCTCGCTCACCTGCCTGACGCGCTTGCCGGTCAGCGCCTGGTAACTGGCCTCCAGCCGTTGCTGCCAGAGCCAGCGGTTGGCGCTGACACCCTCGGCAGCGAACAGGCGGTTGAGGGTCCGCAACGACACGTTGTGCCGACTGGCCACCTCGGCAAGCTGCAGGTCCGGATCGTCCAGGTGGGCGTGCATGTAGCGCTTGATCTGTTCCAGCGGCGACTTGCGCGCAACACCGGCGCTCACCCCCGCCGCGTTCTCGAAGGCAAAGCACATGAGGTCGAGCATGCCATTGGGCAGCCGCGCCTCATCACTGCCCTCCTTCTCCAGGCTCCAGGCCAGCGACTCGCGCATCAGGCTGCCGAGCATGGCGCCGAACGGCGATGCGGCCTTCAGCGACAACGCCAGCGCCTGCTCGCGACAGCCGATGCGGCTGAGCACGCTGGCCCGTGGAATCTTTATCGCGATGGTCCGGGAGCCGTCCGGATAGGCAATGGAAGACGGCGCGGTGGCGGTGTACAGCGCCACATCGCCCGGCAGCAACACGGCCTGTCGCTCGTGCTGCTGCAAGTGGCCGACGCCACTGACCTGCAGGACCAACTGGAAGTGCTCCTCGTGGTGCGCCTTCAGTTGCGAGATATCCCGACGGTATTCCATGGCCGGCGAGACCACGTCGATCAAGTCCAGCCCTCCCAGGTGCCCGCCTTTCATCTCGCCGTGGAAGGCATCGCCCGGCTGCTGCCGGCAATCCACCGCGAGGAAGGTCTCGCAGATGGCTTCGGTCCAGTAGGCAAGGCGCTGGCGCTGGTCGATGGCGGCGGTATTGAAGGCATTGAACATGGCAAGCGACCTCGCGATCAGTGGAGATTCTTATTTTATTAACAAGTTAACTTTCGCCTTTTCGATCCGTCAACGACCCGCCGGCGTCCATCCGTCGAGTGGCGCGCCCGGTACAAAGATTGGCACCCGCAAACAAGCGTGGCGCCCGGTGCATTCGTAGCCTTGGAGCAAGCACAAAAACAACAAGGCGTTCTCGATATGCACATTTCCAATGGTCGTGCCGACCTGGACGGATTCGACTACATCGTGGTCGGTGGCGGCGCCGCCGGTTGCGTGGTCGCCGCCCGGCTCAGCGAAGACCCTGCCAACCGGGTCCTGCTGCTGGAGGCCGGACCCCATGCCCGGCATCCGCTGATCAGGATGGCCGGCGGTTTCTTCAAGATCCACGGTACCGCACGCACCTTCCTCTTCAAGAGCGAGGCGACGCCCGGCGCCAACGGCCGGCAGATGCCCCTGCTGCAAGGCCGCACGCTGGGCGGCGGCACCGCCATCAACGCCATGTGCTACAGCCGTGGCCAGAAGGAAGACTACGACGCCTGGGCCGCCGCCGGCTGCGCAGGCTGGAGCTACGACGAGGTGCTGCCGTTCTTCAAGCGCGCCGAACACAACAGCCGGCTGGCCGGCAAATACCACGGCACCGACGGGCCCCTGCGGGTATCAGACGGCGTGCACCGCCACGTCCTCAGCGATGCCTTCATCGTCGCCGCCCAGCAGGCCAGCGGCGCGCCGGGGCTGCCCGCCGTGTTCAACCATGACTTCAACGGCGACAAACAGGCCGGCGTCGGCTTCTACCAGACCATGAGCTACCGCGGCGAGCGCAGCAGCAGCTATGTCGCCTACATCGAAAAGGCCGAAAAACGCGCCAACCTCACGGTGTGGACCGATGCAGCGGTGCACAAGGTTCTGCTCGAAGGCACCCAGGCCGTGGGCGTTCGCCTGCGTCACGATGGACAGGTACGGGACATCAAGGCCCGGCGCGAAGTGATCGTCTCGGCCGGCGCCTTCATGTCGCCCAAGCTGCTGATGCTCTCCGGCATCGGCCCCGCCGCGCACCTGCGCGAGCATGGCATCGAGCCGGTGGTCGACCTGCCGGGGGTCGGGGAAAACTACCAGGACCACGTGCTGGTGCCGGTGGATGCCGACCTCAAGCAGCCCATCAGCCTGATGGGCCAGGATCGCGGCTGGCGCGCACTGTCCAACGGACTGCAGTGGATGCTGTTCCGCAGTGGCGTGCTCACCTCGAACATCGTCGAGTGCGGCGCCTTCTTCGACACCGACGGCGATGGCCGCTCGGAAATCCAGCTCAACGCCCTGGCGGCGTCGTCCTGTGGCTGGGGCGACCCGATTCCGCAGGTGCACCGCTTCTCCCTGGCGCCGCTGTGCAACACCTGCCACTCGCGTGGGCAGGTGCGCCTGCGCAGCGCCGATCCCGAGGACATGCCGCAGGTGCACGGCAACTACCTGGGTGCCCACGAGGACGTCGACAACCTGGTCAAGGGCATCCGCCTGGCGCGCAAGATCCTCGCCGCACCGGCCCTGGCGACCCTGCTCAAAGGCGAATCCCTGCCCGGCCCCCAGGTCGGCGACAGCGACGCCGAGCTCGAAGCCTATGTCCGCGCCACGGCCGGGACCGCGTTGCATCCCACCGGCACCTGCGCAATGGGCCACGGCCCCCAAGCAGTGGTCGACAGCCAGCTGCGCGTACATGGCGTCGAGGGCTTGCGGGTGGCGGATGCCTCGATCATGCCGAGCATCGTGCGCGGTAACACCGCGGCGCCGACGATCATGATCGCCGAGCGCGCCGCAGACTTCATTCGCCGGCACAGCGCCGGCGCGGCACACCAGGCTTCTCCTGGAGGTAGAGCATGAGCAGGATTTTCCAACCCTTGACCCTGCGCGGGGTCACCTTGAAAAACCGCATCGTCATGGCGCCGATGCTGATGTACAGCGGCCAGGACGACGGCAAGGTCAACGATCTGCACCTGGCCCACTACAGCGCCCGGGCACTGGGCGGCGTAGGCCTGATCACCACGGAAGTGGTGGCGGTACTGCCGCAAGGACGCATCAGCCACACCGACCTGGGCCTATGGAACGACAGCCAGGTCGCCGGGCTGGCGCGCCTGGCCGACATGATCCACACCTGCGGGGCCAAGGGCACCCTGCAACTAGCCCATGCCGGGCGCAAGTCGATGGTCGACGGCGCCATCGTCGCCCCTTCGCCGCTGCCCCACAGCGAACAGCAACGCACCCCCGAAGCGCTGAGCATCGCGCAGATCGAAGCCATAGTGCAGGCCTTCGTGGACGCCGCGCAGCGCGCCATCGATACCGGCTTCGACTGCCTGGAAATCCACGCGGCGCACGGCTACCTGATCCACGAATTCCTCTCGCCGCTGAGCAACCAGCGCGAAGACCGCTACGGCGGCAGCGAAGAAAACCGCAGCCGCCTGCTGCTGGAGATCGTCGCCGGCGTGCGCCAGGCCTGGCCGCAGGAGCGCCCGCTGATCGTGCGCCTGTCCGCTGAAGACAAGGCCGGCCCCGGCGGCAATCACCTGCAGGTCACCGAGCGCCTGGCCACCAGGCTCAAGGCACTGGGCGTCGACCTGCTGGGCATTTCCGCCGGCGGCCTGGCGCCGACCTTCGACGGCGAGATCGTGCCGGGCTACCAGGTGCCCTATGCCGCCCGGATCCGCGAGCAGGTCGGCATCCCGGTGGGCTGCAACGGCTCGATCACGTCCAGCGAGCTGGTGGAATCCATCCTCTTCTCCGGCGCCGCCGACCTCGTCTATATCGGCCGCGAGCTGCTGCGCAATCCATTCTGGCTGCTGGAGGTCGCCCGCCACGCCGGCGTCGAGCCGCCCCTGGCCATCCCCACCTACGCCCGGGCGACCGGGCCCTACGTTCGCGGACACTGACCATGCAGCCCACCCCGTTCAATGACCTTCAACGCCAGGCCGCCCAGCGCGAAATCCTGCAACGCCTCCACCAGTACTGCTGGGGCTACGACAGCAACGACATGCCCCTGCTCGGCAGCGTCTTCACCGAGCAGGCCAGCAGCGGCGGCATCGTCGGCGGCAGCGACCTGTCCTGGGGCCCCTGGCAGGGTCGCAGCGCGATCGTCGAGGCACTGGCGGCGATCCGCACGTCCCAGCCCGACCGCCGCCGCCATGTGATCGATACCTGCGTCTTCGACAGGCTCGAACCCGACAGCGCCAGCGCCCGGGTCTACGTCAACATTTTTTCCTACGCCAATGGCAAGCCACCGCACCTGGTGACGGTCGGCGAATACCGCCTGGACGCCCGCCATGGCCCAGACGGCTGGCTGATCGAACGCCTCGACGAAGTCCTGGACAGCGCCTTCTGAGCCGCACCCTCCTCCGACCCAAGGAACCCACACGATGAGCAACACACCCGAACGCTTCGACTGGAGCCAGGCGCAAGCCGTCCTCGACACCCTGCACCGCTACGGCTGGGGCTACGACAGTTTCGACATGGCGCTGATGGGCTCGGCCTTCTCCGAAGACGCCATCAGCGGTGGCGTGGTCAGTGGCTCCAGCAGTGGCTGGGGGCCATGGACCGGCCGCGCGGCGATCGTCGCCGGGCTCAAGGCGATCCATGAAAGCCAGCCCGACCGACGCCGCCATGTCATCAGCACGCCGATGTTCCTGCGCCTGGACAGCGAACAGGCGGAACTGAAGGCCTTGCTGACCTGCTACTCGATCCTGCCGGGGCAGCAACCGGTGCTGGCCACCACCGGCGAATACCTGGCGCGGCTGTCGCGTACCGACGGCACCTGGACCATCGACCAACTGGATGCCGTCCTCGACGGCGAGTTCTGAGAGAAGACCATGACCGCATTGCTCGAAACCTACCGCCTGGGCGACCTGGAACTGCCCAACCGCCTGGTCATGTCGCCACTGACCCGGGCCCGCGCCGGCATCGATGGCGTGCCGACCGCCTTGATGGCCGAGTACTACGCGCAACGGGCCTCCGCCGGCCTGCTGGTGTCCGAGGCTACCAACGTCAGTCCCCTGTCCTGCCCGTTCGAACGCGCGCCCGGCCTTCATGAAGCCGCCCAGGTCGAGGGCTGGAAACACGTCACGGCACGGGTCCACGACGCCGGCGGGCGGATCTTCGCCCAGCTCTGGCACGGCGGCCGCATCGGCGCCATGGGCACGCTGAACTGGCAGCAACCCCTGTCGCCATCCGGATTCAACGACGATGTCGACCATCTGCATGTCTGGGCCTTGCTGGACAACCAGCACTACGTGCGCATCAGTGCCACGCCGTCGCGGACCATGACCCTGGAAGAGATCCGCGCAACCATCGGCGAATACCGCGAGGCCGCGCGCAACGCGGTCGCGGCGGGGTTCGACGGCGTGGAGATCCATGCTGCCAACGGCTACCTGCCGCACCAGTTCCTCTCGGCACGGGTCAACCAGCGCAGCGATGCCTACGGCGGCTCCATCGCCAACCGCGCGCGGTTTCTCGAAGAGATCGTCGAGGCCATCGCCGAGGTGATGCCCCTCGGCCGCGTGGGGGTGCGCCTGTCGCCGTTCACAACCTACAACAACGCCCAGGACGACTTCGCCGCCGACACTTATGCCTGGGTCGCGCGAATGCTGCAGGACAAGGGCGTGGGCTACATCCACATCGCCGACGTCAATGGCTGGTACGGCGCGCCGGACCTGGAGCGGATCCTGGAAATCCTGCAAGGCAACTTCCATGGCGCGCTGATCGCCAACGGCGGGCTGGATGTCCCCCGGGCCAAGGCGCTGGTGGATGAAGGACGGGTACCGCTGGTGGGCTTTGGCCGCTATTTCATGGCCAACCCCGACCTGGTGGAGCGCATCCGCGACAACGCAGCGCTCAACGAGCTGGCGGAGCGCGGTCACTATGCAGGAGGTGCAGAAGGTTACACAGACTATCCGCGGCACAGCTGACTTCTGTAGGAGCGAGCCTGCTCGCGAAGGGCCGCAAAGCGGCCCCACCTGGCTTGTTTCTCCTTTCTCCGGTCCTGCTAAGATGCGCGTCGTTATGCCCCCTTGAAACCGCAGGACACCCCATGCTCTACGTTGTCATGCTGGGAGGACGCCATCCTCGCGCCAGCATCGAAGTCCACGACGTGCTGTTCGCCCAGGCCGACTCGCTTGAACACACCTACCCGCAACTGCGCGCCGCCTGGTTCGGCAGTCCGAAGGGGCTGCACATCGATTCCTGGCTGGAGGTGGACGGGGTGGAGGGCTATCGCGTCGAATTCAGCCAGGCCGCACCGGCGCCCGGGGCCATGCGCCTATTCTTCCTTAACCTCGGCGGGTACGAGCGACAGGTGTTCGGCGAGGCGCACCGCTACCTGCTGTTGGTGGCGCCCGACAAGGCCACGGCCAAGCAGTCGGGCAAGCAACGCATGGCCGCAGGCTGGTTGAAACCCCACACCGACGCGGTCCTCGATGTGGACGATTGCCTGCCCGTCGACATGGTCGCGGGGCGCTACGTGCACCTGGTCGAAGGCGAGCATCGCGGGATCGTGCAGCACAGCGACTACATCCTGATCTGACGAGCGGATACCCGACCAGCCGTATCCGCCCGCCCTTTTCGATTTGTAACACCGTTACGACGCGCTTAAGATCGCGTCTCTTCACCCCTCAAGGAATTTTCAGGCAATGGATCTGCGTCGTCTTCTCTCCGCTTCCTGCTGCACCCTTTTCCTCGGCCTGTGCTCTGGTAACGCCCTGGCCACCGGCCTCAGTGAAAGCCTCGTCTCGTGCGAGCCGTCATTCTTCAAGAACCTGTACGCCCAGCGCGCCGAACTGGCCAAGACCGTCAAGCTGGCACGCGACGATCAACACGGTGTGGCCTGGCTGCCAGTGCAGGACCGCCGCGAGTTCGACAGCGCATTCCAGCATTTCACCCCCGCCGTGGACGACCAGGGCCTGCGCCTGACCAGCTATTACGACCGCGTCATGGATCTGGGCAAGCAAGGCATCTACTACTTCTGGGGCTTCGAAATCGATGCCAGCCGCGAGCAGGTCATGGCCAGGTTGCCCGAGGCCAACTGGCAGGAGGCCGGTGAGTACTTCATCTCCAGGCCAAGGATCAAGCTGGACGCCAATTCCGCCTGGCAGGACAACCTTGCAGCGGCCTCGGGCATCGCTCCGGCGGCCGGTTCTGCGGAAAAGCTGCTGATGCTCAGCGTCGAGGATGGCAAGACCCGCCTGCTCTGCTCGTTGCAAGGCAGCGTCGATGCGCACCTGTTGCAGCAGGAACGCCCGGACGTGGCACAAGGCGCCAAACGATGAAGTACCTGCCATGCCTGGCCTTGGCACTGCTGCTGGGCGGCTGCGCCCACGGCACTGCGCCACAAGAGGCCGTGACGCAAGCACCGGACACGCCCCCTGCGGGCATGTTCAAGCTGCTGGAAGACGCCGAACTGGTCACCTGGTTCGACGCCCGCTCCGTCACGCTGTACCAGGGCAACCCGCAACTGCGCCAGTTCTACCTGATCAACAACTACCTGGCAGCCGTCGATCCCGGCGATAAATCTCCGGAAATCCGCAGTTCGCGGGCGACCCGGGTGATCAACTGCGAGCGGGACGAAATGGCACAGTTCGGACGCGTGTATTTCTCCCAACCCTTTGCCCAGGGGCAGGAGGTGGTGCGCAAGAACGATATTGCGCAATGGGAACCGCTGCAGCGGCAGTCGCTGATCGGAATGTTGCGTGATGTGGCCTGCAAGGTCGATGCGGCGCGTCTGCGCCCGGGTAGTCCGGGGTAGCGGGATCCATGCTTCGGGTTGCACTGAATCATCATGAGAACGTGATCAAGGAAACCGACATGCTGATCCGCAAGATGACCCACGAAGACCTGCCGGCTGCCAGTGCCCTGTGCCTGGAGGCATTCATGCTGGCGGTTGCGCCCTCGCTGTCGGCGCAAGGCGTGGAAACCTTCGGCAAAGTGGCCGCTACGCAGGCGTTTGCAGAACGAATGACAGGTGACAACCTGATCCTGGTCTGTGTCGCAGACGGAATCCTGACCGGGCTGGTCGAGCTCAAGGAAGGGCGTCACGTGGCGATGCTGTTCGTCTCGCCGGCGTGGCAACGGCGGGGCATTGGCAGGCGCCTGGTTGATGCTGCCCTGAAGCAGGCCAGGACCGATGTAGTGACGGTAAGCGCGTCACTGTCTTCAGTGGCAGCTTATGAGCAGTACGGTTTTGAACTGGCTGGGGAAGTGGCCGAGTTTGCCGGGCTGGTCTATCAGCCCATGGAGCGGCGGCTGACAGTTTGACCGGCTGCTCGGCCGAACCCGGGTTATTACAGGGGTAGCCACGCAGGGCAACGGCGGACGTCACAGAACAGCAGGTCGAAATCCTGGCTCTTCAGCCAGCGTGCGAGGACCGCCAGGTTCGCTGCGCGAATCTTGCGATCGGTAGCCTTGCGAAAACGTCTCGGCGGTGTCTCTCGGTGGCTCGCGAAGCTGTCGCCATGGAAGCGCGCCAGGCGCTTGCGAACGGCAAGACATCGCGAAGTGAGCAGCTCGGGCTCGATATCCCAAAGCACAAAAAGGTAATCGTACTGGCAACCCTGTCGCCTGTAGGTGCGGGCCATAGGTAAAACTCCATATCGTTATCTGGCTGACATGGCGGTCTCCCTGGACAAGTCTGAAAGGTAGAAAGTCCCGGAGCGTGTGATGCACGCTCCGGTTCGGGTGATGGGCTACAGGTCTTCCCGCAGTTCGATTTCACGGGTGACAAGTGCAGTGACGTCGATCATGCCTTCACCGGGGAATGCGTCGGTGTTGATCGACCACGCGTCACGACGGCCGGGCGTGAAGCGCAATGCACCGATGTCTTGAAGTACTGCGGCAAGCGCGCTGGCATCTGGCGGGTTGCCCTTCCTGTCGGTCGCTTCGAAATAGGCAGTGCCGATACCAAACGCGCTTTCTCCGGCTCGAACCTTGGTTGCGCTGTTGGCCAGAGGGAATGGCGTACTGCGCGAAACTTCCCAAAGAATGTTCAACATCTTGTTGATGATCTCGATCGGGTATCGGCGGCCTCCATGAAGCCGGATTGCGTCGTCGTCGATCAGGTAGTGGAACCTGTTGTTCCTTGCTGCGGTGTAGCACTCGGTCCAACTGTCATCCGGTGTCGGGGCCTCGGCATTGCTCCCGTCACGGGGCAGGTCATAGCCGATCATGAACAACGCAGCCTCCAGTTGGCGCAGCGCCGATACGCCGGAGGACGCCGCGAAGCCGCCGGCAGGTGCGCGGGCCAATGCCGCTGCCAGAATCCAGCTGGCCTTGAGATTCCACTCTGCATGCACAGCACCGGCGCTCAGACGCGGAAAGCTCAAACCTTTCTGACCGGGATTGCGATTCTTCGGCGATTTCGCACGGGGGCCCTCTTTCGACGGCGCCCAGGGAAAGGCGAGTTCGGCAGGGACACTCGAAAGCTGCTTCTCCTTGCAATATTTCACGACGATCCAGCCCAGGGCGGCCGCAACACGGCTGTCGTAGATGATGAAGTCGTCGACCAGCAGCGAGTACACCTTGGTCATTCCGGCGTTGAAGCGCAGCGCATTGCTCGTCAGGATCTGCCCGGCCAGGTCACCTCGGGCCAATGCAGCGGCCGTGGTCGTCAGGGTCTGGGCCAGGTCTTTCGTGTTGATGCTCAACCAGCGAATGTTTCCTGCCTGGACGCCACCCCAGGTCATCACATCCGCGGCGGCGGAAAATGCAGCCTGGTCGTTTACCGGATCGAGGCTGCTGCGCAATCTGCGAGCCAATGCGTCGAGCGCTTGACCGTTGCTGCCGAGGTCTGCTCCCGGGGCAACGCCAGGAGCGCCTTTGTGCCGCCATTGATAGCGTGCGCACGCGTCCTGAAGGCCCTGGAATTTCCAATGGATACCACTACGACGGTCCGTGTATTGATGAGTGAAGAGCGTGGTATTGCCCAGGTTCCTGGCCAGCCAATCGACAAAGTCGCGCACCACATGGCTCGTGGTGGCGGAAAGCGTGTTGCCGAGGTACTGATCGCGGTGCATGTCCCGATTCCTTGTAATGGGCTGCTTGAGTTGCGCTAGTATCCCACCCCCTACGACAGAACCTGTCGTAGGGACGCCGGATTATCTCGTCATTTCAGGTCAACAGAGGAATCGAACGTGACCAGGCAGGATTTGCCGAATGCCATCAAGACCTTGAAGCGGCGCTTCGACCTGCTGCGCCTTGTAGGGTCGTCAGGAAGAAAGGGCATTACCGCGACCGAGTTGCACGGTCGCGATGACAGTGGCGTGGACATCCGCACCATACAACGTGACCTTGAAGTCATGGCCAAGGCAGGGGTGATCAGGACGAAGTCGCCCGGCAAACACGAAACCCCGACGTGGGTCCTGAACGATGAAAGCCCTATCGATCTGGACTTTGCGGATGACCATGGGCGGGCAGAAAAGCTGGAGCTATCCCCCTCGCAACTGAAGTCCAGTCGCGTGGCACTGGGAATCGTGACGTTGTACGAGCACGCTCGCCATCTCCTGCACCACGCAGCGCTGGCTGACCTGAAGCCGATCTACGAGCGGTCCAATGACATTCTCAGAAAGAGCCACGCTCTGGAGCATGGCTGGATCGGAAAGGTCGTGCATGGCACCCAGCATGTTCAACTCTGCCAGGCCAAGGTCTCGCAGGAAGTGCTGCACGCCTTTCAGACCGCCATTCTGGAGGGTATCCAAGTCAAGGGGCAGTACCGATCCCGGCGTAGCAAAGCACTCAGAGACATGTGCCTGAACCCTTTCGCTCTTGCTTATCAGGATTCAAGCATCTACCTGATTTGCCAGTCGGACGATGACCAGATCATTCGCAAGCTGCCACTTCAACGTTTCCAGGCCGTCGAGGTGCTGCAATCTCGTCGGGTATCGATACCGGAGAACTTCTCACCGACCGAGCACGTGCAGAAGATTCACAAGGCATGCGGCCCTGTCAGGTTGAAGCTGAGGATCAACGAGGCACTGCGCGAGCGGCTGGATGAGTCGGAGACGCCATTGACGGAAAACCAGGTACTGACACCCTTGGGTAGCGGTGGCTGGATGCTGGAGTGCGACTACGAGTACACCCAGGGCCTTGAGTGGTGGATTCTCGGCCACGGTGCCGCCATCGAAGTACTGGAGCCGGCCCAGTTGCGGGAAAGCATCAGCAGCTGCGTCCGGCAGATGGCCCAGGCCTATGGGCACCTTGTGCATTAGAAGGTCACTTGGCTGCATCCCACGCAAAACTCACGGAACATCCACCCTCCGTGCGCATCCCACAAGGATGCAGGGCGAACGGCGCCCTGCCCATCCAACACTCGGAGGACCGGCTTCCATGAAGAAAATCCTGATGGTGCTCACATCCCACGACCAGCTCGGCAACACCGGCAAGAAGACCGGTTTCTGGCTGGAAGAATTCGCCGCCCCCTACTACGTATTCATCGACGCCAACACCGACATCACCCTCGCCTCGCCCAAGGGCGGCCAGCCGCCCCTGGACCCGAAAAGCGACGAGCCGGACGCCCAGACCGACGCCACCCGCCGCTTCCGCAGCGATGCCCGGGCACAGGCCGCATTGGCCAATACCTTGCCGCTGTCGCAGATCGACCCGTACGACTTCGACGCGGTGTTCTACCCCGGCGGCCACGGCCCGCTGTGGGACCTGGCCGAGGACAAGCATTCCAGGACGCTGCTGGAAACCTTCTACGCCGCCAACAAACCCATCGCGGCCGTGTGCCATGCCCCCGGCGTGCTGAAGGATGTCAAGGCACCCGACGGCCAACCAGTGGTCAAGGCCAGGCAGGTCACCGGGTTCAGCAATACCGAAGAAAACGCGGTGGGGCTTGCCGATGTGGTGCCGTTCCTGGTGGAGGACATGCTCAAGGACAACGGTGGCAACTACAGCAAGGCCGCAGACTGGGCCAGTCATGTAGTGGAGGACGAGCACCTGATCACCGGGCAGAACCCGGCGTCGTCCGAAGCGACGGCCAAGGCGCTGCTGCAACGCCTGGCGCAGCAATCCTGAAACCCGCGAGCCCCCTGATTCCAGGACTGACAGGCCCGGCCGCGGTCCTGGTGTGCGGCGCCAGCCGGGGCATCGGCCTGGCCTTGTGTACCGCTCTGCTGGCCCGGGAAGACGTCAGCCAAGTGTGGGCCGTTTCGCGTCGCGCCACCGAGGCCGCCGGTCTGTTGGCGTTGCTGGAAAGCCACGCCCAGCGCCTGCACCTGGTGGACTGCGATGCCCGCGACGAAGATGCCCTCGCCCGCCTTGCCGTCCAGGTAAAGCAGTCCAGTCCCCATCTACACCTGGTCATCAGCACCCTGGGCATCCTTCACCAGGACGGCGCGAAAGCGGAAAAGTCCCTGGCCCAGCTGGATCTGGCCGGGCTGCAGGCAAGCTTCGCCTGCAACACCTTCGCGCCCATCCTGCTGCTCAAGCACCTGTTGCCCCTGCTCCGCAACCAGCCCAGCACCTTCGTCGCACTGTCGGCCCGGGTCGGTTCGATCGGCGACAACCGCCTGGGTGGCTGGTACAGCTACCGGGCCAGCAAGGCCGCGCTGAACCAGTTGCTGCACACCGCAAGCATCGAGCTGAAACGCCTGAACCCGGCCGCCACCGTACTGGCCCTGCATCCCGGCACCACCGATACCGACCTCTCGCGACCGTTCCAGGGCAATGTGCCGGAGGGCAAGCTGTTCCAGGCGGATTTCGCCGCCCGCTGCATCCTCGAACTGGCAGGACGGCTCGGGCCTGCAGACAGCGGCAGCTTCCGGGGCTGGGATGGCGCGAGGATTGAATGGTAGGGCCGCCCGGTCGGCGTTTAACCATTTAGTTACTGCGCGCGCCCCTGACTCCTTGTATCCTTGCCCAACGCCAGGACTGGCTATGTGCCACACCCCGGCAAGCGCGGAATCAGGATTTTCCATCAGGTATCAACGTGAAGCGTGACATCCACCTCGTTGTACTTTTGCTGTCGGTCATTGGTTGCTCGCTCGCTTCATTGACGCTCTGGAAGGTGATGGCCTCCCGCGAGCGCACGCTGGAAGAAATCGACACCCACAGCCTGAACCTCACCCAGGCCCTCTCCACCTATTCCGAAGGCATCGTGCGCCAGAGCGCGCTGATCCTGCTCGGGCTGGTGGAACGCCTGGAAACCGAAGGCAGCGGGCAGCGGCAGATCGAACGCCTGAAGCAACTGGTCGACCGCCAGCAACCGCTGATGCCGCAGTTGAGCGGCATCACCGTATACGACCGCGACGGGCGTTGGCTGATGTCGTCCAACCGCCCCATCCCCGCCGGCGCCAACAGCAGCGACCGGGCCTACTTCATCCATCACCGTGACGACCCGTCCCACGCGCCCTTCATCGGCCTGCCCATCCGCAGCCGCGCCACCCAGGAATGGGTGATCACCATCAGCCGCCGCTTCAACGATGCCCAGGGCGAGTTCGCCGGCGTGGTGGCCGTGACCCTTGGGGTGGAGAACTTCCTGCGCCTGTTCGGCCAGATCGACGTGGGCCAGGAAGGGGCCATCGGCCTGACCTACACGGACGGCGCACTGCTGGTGCGCTACCCGTTCCGCGAGCAGGACATGGGGCGCAATTTCTCCCAGTCGCCGATCTATGCCAGGTACCTGGTGGACAAGTCGGTGGGCACCGCGTCCTTCACGTCCAGCCTGGATGGTGTCGAGCGCCTGTATGCGTTTCGCAAGAGCGACACGCTGCCGCTGGTGACGACTGTCGCCCTGGGCAAGCGCGAAGCCCTGGCCGCGTGGCAACTGGAGGCACAGCTGTCGCTGGGGGTGGTGTCCGGACTGCTGGCGTTGACCGGCACCATCGGCTGGTGGCTGATCCGCGCCATGCGCCGGCGCAGCCTGGCGGAAGGCGAGCTGAGGCTGGCCCAGCAACAGTTGCTCGACAGCAACCAGCAACTCGAACACCTGGCGCGCCACGATGCCCTGACCGGGCTGGCCAACCGGCGCTGCTTCGACCAGGCGCTGGCCCAGGAAAGCGCCAGGGCTCGCCGCAGCGGGGCGCCGCTGGCCCTGCTGATGATCGATATCGATCACTTCAAGCGTTTCAACGACACCTATGGCCATCCGGCCGGCGACGCCTGCCTGCAACACGTTGCCCGCCTGTTCTCGGCCTGCGTGCGGCGCCCCTCCGACCTGCTGGCCCGTTATGGCGGCGAGGAACTGGTGGCGATCCTGCCCGAGACCGACGCTGCCGGTGCAACCGCCATCGCCCGGGCAATGATCGAACGCCTGGCGCAGGAACCGGTTGCCCATCAGGGCAGTCCATTGGCACGAGTGACCGTCAGCATCGGCATCGCCTGCGCCACCGACAGCGCAGCGGAGGACGGCGAGACGCTGCTCGAACGCGCCGACCAGGCGCTGTATGTTGCCAAGGAAGCAGGCCGCAACTGCCTGCATGTCGGTTGAAACCGACAACCCCGCCCACCCCTGCCGGACCCTGAACGCCAACATGCCCGCCTTCGACACCCCGCTGATCATCTGGACCGTCGCCGCCCTCGCCACCGCCGGCGTCATCCTGCGCCCCTGGCGCATCCCCGAGTACGTCTGGGCCATGGGCGGCGCGCTGCTGCTCGGGGTCTTCGGGCTGATCAGCCCGCACGACGCGCTGGCCGCCGTTGCCAAGGGCGGCGACGTCTACCTGTTCCTGGTCGGCATGATGGTGCTGGCGGAACTGGCGCGCCAGGAAGGGCTGTTCGACTGGCTCGCGCGCTATGCGGTGATCCACGCCCGTGGCTCGGGGCAGCGCCTGTTCGACCTGGTGTTCCTGGTCGGCACCCTGGTCACCGTGTTCCTCTCCAACGACGCCACCGCCGTGGTCCTGACCCCGGCGGTGTATGCCGCGTGCAAGGCGGCCCGGGCCGAGCCCCTGCCGTACCTGTTCATCTGCGCCTTCATCGCCAATGCCGCAAGCTTCGTGCTGCCCGTCTCCAACCCGGCCAACCTGGTGGTGTTCGGCAGCCAGATGCCGCCGCTGCCGGACTGGCTGCGGCAGTTCACCCTGCCCTCGCTGGCGGCGATCGTCCTCACCTACCTGATGCTGCGCCTCGCCCAGCGTCGGCAGATCCGCCAGCCGCTGGTCCTGACCCTCGAAGACCGGCCGCTGTCTCGCGGAGCGCGGCTGTGCGCCGCAGGCATCGCCGTGACCGCAGCACTGCTGCTGAGCGCTTCGGCGCTGGACCTGGCGCTGGGCCTGCCGACCTTCTGTGCCGGGGTCGTCACCACCGCGCTGATCCACCTGCTGCAGCGGCGCAGCCCACTGCCGGTGCTGCGCCATGTGGCCTGGGGCGTGCTGCCGCTGGTAGCGGGCCTGTTCGTGCTGGTGGAGGCCGTGGCGCAGACCGGTGTCATCGAACGCCTGGCCCACGGCCTGGCGGCCCTGGCACAGGACTCGCCGACCCAGGCCAACTGGGTCGCCGGGGTCGGCGTGGCCATCGCCAGCAACCTGATGAACAACCTGCCCACGGGGCTGATCGCGGGGTCCATGGGCCACAGCGTGGACTTGCCGCAGCAGACCACGGCCGCGCTGCTGATCGGTGTCGACCTGGGGCCGAACCTGTCGATCACCGGCTCCCTGGCGACCTTGCTGTGGCTGGTGGCGATCCGTCGCGAAGGCGAGCATGTGGGGGCCTGGCGCTTCCTGCGCCTGGGGCTGCTGGTGATGCCGCCAGCCTTGACGGGGGCGCTGCTGGCGCTGGGCTGGTGAGGGATCAGCCGCGGCGGATGCACTCCGCGAACACCGGCTCCTGCAGGTACGCCACGTTCAAGCGCGTCCACGGCGTCACATCCTTCTGGTTGACCTGGAAGATCGCACCCGGCGCCAGCATCACGCCCCTGGCCTGCACCTCGCGGGTCAGCACGGCGGTGTCCTCGATCCCGGCAAAGCGCGCCCAGAGGTACAGGCTTTGCTCCGGCCGGCAGAACACTTCGGCGCCCAACTCGTCCAGCACCCGCAGGCCACCGGCGGTCGCTTCGCGCACCCGGTCCTGCAGGCGCATCAGGTGGCGCAGGAAGTGCCCCTCACCGAGAATCACCTCCGCCGTGCGCTCGCACAGTTCCGAGCAACTGGTGTGCAGCATCATCTGCAGGTCGGCCAGTTCATCGATGATCTCCTTGCTCCCGGCGATATAGCCCACCCGCAACGCCGCCGACACCGATTTGGAAAAGCTGCCGATGTACAGCGAACGGCGCAACTGGTCCAGGGCCGCGACCTTGAGCGCCGAACTGGGCTTGAAATCGGCCAGGGCATCGTCCTCCACCAGCAGCAGGTCGTGGCGCTCGGCCAGTTGCAGCAGGCGGTGCGCCTTGGCTGGGGAAATGTCCGAGCCGGTGGGGTTGTGGCACACCGACTGGATGAAGAAAAGCCGCGGCCGTTCGACCCGCAGCAGGGCCTCCAGGGCATCCATGTCCGGGCCGTCGGCCAGGCGCGGCACGCTCAACAGCCGCGCCCCCTGCAACTGCAGCTTGCCGAACAGCGGGTAGTAGCCCGGGTTCTCCACCAGCACCGCATCCCCCGGTACCACGAAGCGGCGGATGATCAGGTCGAGGGCATGGTTGGCGCCGTGGGTGGTGACGATCTGCCGCGGCGTGGCGCTGATGGCGTAGCTGGCCAGCTTGCGCACCAGGCTCTGGCGCAGCCCCGGGTGGCCAAGGCGGTTGCCGTAGCGGAACAGGTTGCCGGCGCCGCTGCGCATGACCTGCCGGGTAAAGCGGTCCAGGCGCATGTCCTGCAGCCAGGCCACCGGCGCAAAACCTTCTCCCAGCGGCGCCAGCCCGGGTTCGCGGACGAACTGCTGGCGCATCATCCAGATGGTGTCCATGGCCCGGGTGTAGGGCGGTGTTTCATCCACTTCGGCGGCCTGCACCAGCAGCGCGACGAAAAAGCCCTGGCCGTGCCGCGCCTCCACCAGTCCCTTGGAAGCGAGGATCTCGTAGGCGGTGATCACGGTGTTCTTCGAATGCCCGTGCAGGCGCATGTATTCGCGCAGCGACGGCAGGCGGTCGCCGGCCTTGAGCACGCCGGCGCGGATCTGCTGCTCCACCGAATCGGCGACCTGCTGGGCAAGGGTGACGCGGGCCATGGGTGGGCTCCTGGGCTGTCATGGGTACAGTCTGGGTACTGTTGGCCGAAACTGTACCTTTATTCGAGGGCACAGTGGCTGCACATTTAGCACCACGCCGGCGACGCGCTCAAGCCGCCGCCCAACAACAACGACTCCAAAGGAGCCCCCATGAGCCTCGACTCCCGCCTGCCCGATTTCCGCAACCTGTCCCCTGCCGCTCGCCTCGACCATATCGGCCGCCTGCTCGACCTGGGCGGCGACGACCTGCGCCTGCTGGCCGAAGCCGGCGCCCTGCCGATGGACATCGCCAACGGCATGATCGAAAACGTCATCGGCAAATTCGAACTGCCCTACGCGGTGGCCAGCAACTTCCAGGTCAATGGCCGCGATGTGCTGGTACCGCTGGTGGTGGAAGAACCCTCGATCGTCGCCGCCGCCTCCTACATGGCCAAGCTGGCCCGGGCCAACGGTGGCTTCATCACCTCCAGCAGTGCCCCGCTGATGCGTGCCCAGGTGCAGATCGTAGAAGTCCGCGACCCGCTCAACGCGCGCCTGAGCCTGCTGCGGCGCAAGGACGAGATCATCGAACTGGCCAACCGCAAGGACCAGTTGCTCAACCGCCTCGGCGGCGGCTGCCGCGACATCGAGGTGCACAGCTTCGTCGACACCCCGCGCGGACCGATGCTGGTAGCGCACCTGATCGTCGACGTGCGCGACGCCATGGGCGCCAACACCGTCAACACCATGGCCGAGGCCGTGGCGCCGCTGATGGAGGAAATCACCGGCGGCAAGGTGCGCCTGCGCATCCTCTCCAACCTGGCCGACCTGCGCCTGGCCCGGGCCCAGGTACGGATCACTCCGGAACAGTTGAAGTCCGCCGAGTTCAGCGGCGAGGCGGTGATCGAAGGCATCCTCGACGCCTATACCTTCGCCGCCGTCGACCCGTACCGGGCGGCCACCCACAACAAGGGCATCATGAACGGCATCGACCCGCTGATCGTCGCCACCGGCAACGACTGGCGCGCCGTCGAGGCCGGCGCCCATGCCTACGCCTGCCGCAGCGGCCATTACGGCTCGCTGACCACCTGGGAAAAGGACGGCAACGGCCACCTGGTCGGCACCCTGGAAATGCCGATGCCGGTTGGCCTGGTGGGCGGCGCCACCAAGACCCATCCGCTGGCGCAACTGTCGCTGCGCATCCTCGGCGTCAAGACCGCCCAGGACCTCGCGGAAATCGCCGTGGCCGTGGGCCTGGCGCAGAACCTCGGGGCCATGCGCGCCCTGGCCACCGAAGGCATCCAGCGTGGTCACATGGCCCTGCACGCGCGCAATATCGCGGTGGTCGCCGGTGCCCGCGGCGACGAGGTGGACTGGGTCGCCCGGCAACTGGTGCAGGACCACGACGTGCGCGCCGACCGCGCCGTCGAACTGCTGAAACAGAAGCGTGGCGAATGAACGGGGCGGTAAAGGTCTTCGAGGTCGGCCCGCGTGACGGCCTGCAGAACGAGCCCCGGCATTTGCCGGTGGCTTCGCGCCTGGGGCTGATCGGGGAACTGGCGGCGACCGGCCTGCGGCATATCGAGGGCGGCGCCTTCGTCTCGCCGCGCTGGGTGCCGCAGATGGCGGGCAGCGACGAGGTGTTTCGCCAGTTGCCTGGCGACGACGGGATCAACTACAGCGCCCTGGTGCCCAACCTTCAGGGTTTCGAAGCTGCCCGGCAGGCGGGGTGCCGCGAGGTGGCGGTGTTCGCCGCGGCCTCGGAGGCGTTCTCGCGCAACAACATCAATTGCTCCATCGACGAAAGCTTCGAGCGCTTCGCCCCGGTGCTGCGAGCTGCCAGGGAAGCCGGCATCCGCGTGCGCGGCTATGTATCCTGCGTGCTCGGCTGCCCCTTCAGCGGCGCGGTGGCCCCCGAGGCAGTCGCCTCGGTGGCCCGCCGCCTGCATGAACTGGGCTGCTACGAGATCAGCCTGGGCGACACCATCGGCGCCGGCCGCCCGGACGAAACCGCGCGGCTGGTCGAACACTGCGCCGGGCAACTGCCGGTCAGCGTCCTGGCCGGGCACTTCCATGACACCTGGGGCATGGCCATCGCCAACGTGCACGCCGCGCTGGCACTGGGCGTACGTACCTTCGACAGCTCGGTGGCCGGCCTCGGCGGCTGCCCCTACTCCCCCGGCGCCAGCGGCAACGTGGCCACCGAGGACCTGCTCTACCTGCTGCACGGCATGGGCTTCGCCACCGGCGTCGACCTGCCTACGGTGGCCCGGGTCGGCGCGCGGATCAGCGCGGTACTGGGCATCGCCAGCCGCTCCCGGGCGGGCCTGGCCCTGGCGGCAAGGAGCAAGCGCGAAGACTGACAGCGACCGTGGCTCCCGAACAAAAACAACAAGCCCGCAAGGGCAGGAGAATTCCGATGACACTAGAATGCCGCCTGCACCGCCTCCCCTCGGAGGTGGACCATGGCTGACGACAACCTCTACGAAGTCTGGGGCGACACCGTGGATAGCCGCCACCTGCTCGCCTCCATCGCCGTCGGCGCCGCCTGCAGCCTGGGCGCCTTCTTCCTCGCCGCGCACCTGCTCACCGGCTGGGTCGAATCCAGCCAGATGGCCCGCGCCTACGCCATGCTCCTGGGCATCCTTGGCTCGCTGCTGGGCGGCGGGGTCAGTGCCTGGCTGTTCAAGCCCAAGCGCCATGTGGTGGAGCACGTCGCCGACCCGGCCTGGCGCCAGCAGGTGATCGAGGAACTGCGCAGCGAATACGGCGGTATCGGCCAGCTTTCCGAGCTGCCGCCGGAAGTCCGCAACGAACTGCGCGAGCTGGGTCTGGAACGCCTGTTCGACGAGGCCGACCCGGCCCGCCCGACGCCTGCCCACAGCCCCGCCCCAACCCTGAAGCGAGGTACCGCCTGATGGACGCCCTGTTCGACCAGATCCTGATTGCCGCGCTGATGGGCGTGATCGGCGCCGTGGTGTTTTCCGCCATCGGCCTGATCTCCGGCAGCGACGAGACCACCACCCTGGCGCCCCTGACCCTGCTGGTGGTGCTGCTCGGCGTGCCCGCCGCCGGGGTGTTCACCTTCTTCCTCGCCGGCGCGGTGGCCAAGCACATGACCCACGCCGTGCCCACTGCCCTGCTGGGCATCCCCGGCGATACCATGGCCACGCCGCTGATGCGCGAGGCGAACTTCCTGCGCAACCTCGGCGTACCCCATATCGCCCTGCGCAAGATGATTTCCGGAGCGGTGATCGCCGCCCTGGTGGCCGTGCCCCTGGCGGTACTGTTCGCCGTGCTGCTGGCGCCGTTCGGCGACGGCATCAAGCAGGCCGCACCCTGGGTGTTCCTCGCCGCCGCCACCACCATCGCCTGGTTTTCGGCGGGGCGCTGGGCCTCGGTATTGGCGCTGGTGCCGTTCGTGATGGTGATCATCGCCCTGCAGACCCTGACCGGCCAGCATGGGGTCAAGCTCAGCGTCAGCTACTTCCTCGGCATCGCCATCGGCCCGCTGATCGCCGCCCTGTTCGCCATGCTCGCCCCGGCGGAACGGGCACGGATGAAGCGCAGCGAACCGCGCACCTTCTCCCTGTCGCCGGACGTCAAGGGCTGGGGCGGCTGGTTCCCCAACCCGCTCAAGGTGCTGGACCGCCGCCAGGCCGGCTGGACCCTGACCACCGCCACCGTGTCGAGCGCCACCTTCGTGTTCAGCCCGGTGGCGATGACAGTGATCCTCGGCGAAGTGGTCGGTGCGCGCATCAAGCACGCCTACCATCGCCTGACCTCGGTGATCAGCGTGCGCAACGGCGTCACCGAGTCCACCTACATCGCCGAGGCGCTGATCCCGCTGATCGCCTTCGGCCTGCCCCTCAGCCCGGTGGCCGCCGGTCCTGCCGCCCCGCTGTTCAACGCCCCGCCACGCTTTACCGTGGACAGCGCCAGCGGCCAGGTGAACAACCTGCACAACCTGCTCAGTGCCTGGGAGTTCCTCGCCTTCGGCATGCTCGCCGTGCTGATCGCGATCCTGATCGCCTACCCCTTCTCGATGAACTTCGCCCACCGCGCCGCCTCGTTCGTCTCGCGGCGCATCAGCCACGAGGCGGTGATCGCCACCTTCGTCGGCCTGATCCTGGTGATCGGCCTCTGGGAAGGTGGCCTGCTCGGCCTGCTGGTGATCCTCACCGTCGGCCTGCTGGGCGGTTTCCTGCAGCGCTTCATCGGCTTCAACATCGGCGTGCAGTTCATGGGCTACTACACGGCCGTGCTCAGCGTGCCGGCCATCGTCGCCCTGTTCGCCTGACCTGATCCTCACACCCTCTCCCACGCAGCCCCGGGCGGCTGCGTGGCTTCACTCGCCCGCAAGAAAGGAACAACAACAATGAATATCCTTTGCCCCTCGCGCCGCCTGCCGGCGGCCTGCGCCTGCCTGCTGCTCGGCACCACCGCTGCCCAGGCCGCAGGCTTCGTCGACGACGCCAAGGCCGGCCTGACCCTGCGCAATTTCTACATCAACCGCAATTTCGTCGACCCGGCGTACCCGCAAGGCAAGGCCGAGGAATGGACCCAGAGCTTCATCCTCGACGCCCGCTCGGGCTTTACCCAGGGCGTGGTCGGCTTCGGCGTGGATGTGCTGGGGCTGTACTCGGTAAAACTCGATGGCGGCCGCGGCACGGCCAATACCCAACTGCTGCCGGTGCACGACGACGGGCGTCCGGCGCATGATTTCGGGCGCCTGGGCGTGGCGCTGAAAGCACGGGTGTCAGCCACCGAACTGAAGGTCGGCGAATGGTCGCCGATGCTGCCGGTGCTGCGCTCGGACGACGGCCGCTCGTTGCCGCAGACCTTCCAGGGCGCCCAGCTGACCTCCCGGGAGATCGACGACCTGACCCTCTACGGCGCCCGCTTCCGGGGCAACAGCCCGCGCAACGACGCGAGCATGGACGACCTGTTCATGGCCGGACGCCCGGGCGCGACCTCGGATCGCCTGGACATCCTCGGTGGCGAATACCTGCTCAACGACAAGGCCACCCAGATCGGCGTCTGGCACTCGGACCTGCAGGACATCTACCGCCAGCAGTACTACAACCTGACCCACCGCCAGGCCGTGGGCAACTGGACCCTGGGCGCCAACCTCGGCTGGTTCGTCGGCAAGGACAGCGGCCGTTCGCTGGCCGGCGAGATGGACAACCGCACCGCCTCCCTGCTGCTCTCGGCGCGTACCGGCGGGCACACCTTCTACCTCGGCCTGCAACGGGTCAGCGGCGATACCGGCTGGATGCGGGTCAACGGCACGGCCGGCACCAGCCTGGCCAACGACAGCTACAACTCCAGCTACGACAACGCCCGCGAGCGTTCCTGGCAACTGCGCTACGACCATGATTTCGCGGTGGACGGCCTGCCGGGGTTGCAGTTCATGACCCGCTACATCAGCGGCGACCATGTGCGCACCGGCAGCGTCAGCGATGGCAAGGAATGGGGGCGCGAAACCGAACTGGCCTACACCGTGCAAAGCGGCAGCCTTCGCGACCTGACCCTCAGGTGGCGCAACTCGACCCTGCGCCGCGACTTCAGCAGCAACGAATTCGATGAGCACCGGCTGATCGTCAGCTATCCGTTGGCGCTGTTCTGAGGCTGCAGGCGCCACAGCGCCTGCGGAAGCATGGGTATCTACACATCTTCCGGTTTACCCAAACTACCCATGCGGCGCGGTCCCGGTAGGAGCTGCGTCGGCCATCGCTCGAGATGTGTAGATAGACCCTTCAGAAGAAGTACCTCACTGAAGCCCCCAGCGTGGTCGACGGCTGCGGCACGATCACAAGGCCAGCGTTGGTGCCGTAGGCCACCTCGGTTCCGTAGCGATGGGGCTGGAAGGTCCCGTACAGGCTGAACTGGTAGTCGCTGTAGTCGTAGCTGGCGCGCAGGTCATAGCGCGTGTACGGGTCCATCTCGTGCTTCTCGGTGCCGATGTAGTACGGAATCCCGGACAGGTGATACACGTCGGCATTCAGCGTGAGCTGGCCATCGAGGAAACGGTCGCGGTACTGCACGCCCGCCTTGTAGGTGTGCTCGGGCACCACCAGCCGCGCCCCGGTGCCCGCCGGCGGGTTGTTGATCACCGCGTCGATGATTCGGCCGTAGCTGGCGTAGGTGCTGACGGTGGAACTTAGCTGGTAGTTGACGCTGGTCTCGGCGCCGCGGCGGGTGGTGTCGCCCACTTGTTCGTAGAGGCCGGGCGAGGTCTGCACCGTCTCGCTGTCGTTTTCGATGTAGTAGAACTCGGTGGTGCTGGACAGGCGCTGCGAGGGCCGCAGGGTGAAACCGATATCGTAGGACTTGACCTTGCTCGGCCGCACATCGCCATTGATCCGGCCACCGGTTTCGCTCAGCGGTAACGCATTGCCACTGCCGGAACTGATGTACTCGGCCGCCGGCGAACGGAAGCCTTCGGCGAAGTTGGTGAACAGTTCCAGTTGGTCGATGGGCGTCCACGCCAGGCCCAGCTTGGGCGTGGTCACCGAGCTGTGGTAACCGGTGTCGGCATTGCGGAACTTGAGGTTGTCGATGTCGTAGTCGAAGCGGTCGTAGCGGATGCCCGCCAGCACCTTCAGCGAGTCGAACGGCTTGTACTGGCCCTGGGCAAACACGCCATAGGTGATCAGGTCCATGTCGAAGTCGTAGTAGAAATTCTGCGTCGGCTCGAAGTTGCGGTATTGCTGGCGCAAGGCATCGCCGTTGTCGCGGCGCGCGTCGGCGCCGATCATCAGGGACGCCCGGTCATCGACGACGAAGTTCCAGGCCAGGCGACCGCCATAGATATCGCGATCATCCTTGCCGTAGTTGTGGGTGTTGCTGCCATTGGAAATCGCCCGTACCCGCTTGAAGTCCTCGTAATAGGCGGTGTAGTAGAGCCCGGCTTCGTCATGGGCGGGGGCACGGTTGAACACGTAGGTATTGCGGTTGGCGTTGCCGAAGCCATACAGGTTGTCGGTGTCGCGCCGGCTGATGGTGCCGGCCTTCAGGGCCGGCAGGTTGAGGTAGCCGTCGTTCCTGAAGTCCGAGTCGTAGTGACTGAAGCGCGCCGAATACCTGGCATCGTCGATGACCTTGGAGACTTTCCAGAAGTAGTTGTCGCGGTTGGTCTCGGCGGCCTTGCGATAGCCGTTGGTCTTGTACACATCGGCGACGAACAGCGACTCGAACCCTTCGTGCTCGCCAGCCAGCACCAGGTTGGCGCGGCGACCATCGTAGCTGGCGATATCCAGGCCGATGCTGGAGGCCACGTCGCCGCCATCGAGGGTCTCGATATTTACCGCGCCGGCGCGGTTCTGGTCGCCATACAAGGCGGACACCGGTCCCTTGATGACATCGACCCGCTTGATCATCTGCGGGGTCAGCCATTCGAGGAACACCGGACCGTGACCGGCACCGCCCTGGCTCGACGGAATGTTCTGCGGCACGCCGTCGACGTAGACCGCGACGTCGGCGCCATGGGTGCCGTTGGTGGCGAAGCCGCGCATGCGAAAGCCGTTGCCGGTGTCGCCCTGGTCGATGTTGTTGGCGACAACCCCCGGCACGCGGCGGTAGATGTTGGAAATGTCCCGGTCGACGTTGAGGGTGCGTATCTCGTCGTCGGTGATGGTCGAGACGGCGGCAGGCAGGCTCTGCGGAGCGTTGCTGACCTTGCTGCGGGCCAGCGGCTGGACCGCCGTCGAGCCCTTGCCTTCCCCCACCACTTCGATGGCACTCAGTTCGGTGGTCGCCCTGTCGTCCGCCAGCAACGGATCGACAGAGCCTAAACCGGCAGCCAGGGCGGCGCCGGTGAACATCCAAGCCTTGCCGCGTTTCAACGATTCCTGCATGAGTCATGCCTTATAGATGTTATAACCTAACATTTGCGACACCCTACAGGAATTGATATGAATGCGCCATCAGCCCGACGAAGGCTCTAGCGCGCCTATTTCTTCTTCACACCTCCCTGCCGGGCCTTGAAGCGCGGATTGGATTTGCAGATCACATAGAGGCGACCGTGACGTTTGACCACCTGGCAGTCACGGTGGCGGCGTTTGGCTTGCTTGAGCGAGGAAAGCACCTGCATGGCATATCTCCGACATGTAATAACGTAACATTATCGCAAATGATTCTTGGTTACAACTTGCAATATCAAGCCTGGCTGTCTTGGGCCAGGGCCATAAGCAGGCTGCCCACGGGCGGCTGCTGGCGGAAGTGACCGTCGATCCCGGCGAAGATCGCCTCGGCGACCTTGCGCTGATGCCGTGCGTCATGCAGGCGTCGGCAGTCGCCCGCGTTCGAGATGAAACCTGTTTCCACCAGGATCGACGGCACGGCAGCGGACTTGAGGACGGCGAACCCGGCCTGCTCTACCCTCGACTGGTGCAGCCCGGACACCCCGCCCAACCGGGTGAGCACCTGGTGGCCGAGGTCCAGGCTGGTGGAAATGGTCGCGTTCAACGCCATGTCGAGCAGGACCCCGGCAACCATGGGATCGTCCCGGCGCAGCTTGACCGTCAGGCCACCGCCAACCGCATCGGCACCGTTTTCCCGTTCTGCCATCCAGCGCGCCATCGAGGAACTGGCACCGCCCTGGGACAGGGCGAACACCGAGGCGCCCGAGGCAGTCAGCCGCGGCGCCGCATCGGCGTGCACGGAGACGAACAGGTCGGCATTCAGGCGCTGGGCCAGTTCGGCGCGCTTGCGCAAGGGAATGAAGATGTCACCCGAGCGGGTCAGCCGGGCCTTGTAGCCCTTCTGCGCATCGATGCGCCTGGCCAGCAATGCGGCAATCTGCAAGGCCACGAGCTTTTCCTGCTCGCCCTTGGCGCCCACTGCCCCCGGATCCTTGCCGCCATGGCCGGCATCGATCACCACCAGCAGATCGCGACCGCTCTTTGCCGCAGGGCGCTGGACGACCTTGCCCGCACCGCCCTGCAGCACCAGTTCCAACCGGCGATCACTGGCGAGCATCGGCCGAAGCTGACCACGCACATCGGCCTGGCGCAGGTCCAGGACCAGGCGCAAGTCCCCTGCCGGCGTCGTGCCGCTGCGGATCGCCTGCACTGGCGTGCCGTCGAGCACCAAGTCGCCCAGTGAGGCTTCGAGCGTTGTCTGGTGCAGGTCCAATACCAGCCGCGGTGGGGATTCCAGGGAAAAACTGTTGGCGACCACCGGCCCATTGACGTCGAGCAGCAAGCGGGTAGCGCCGTCCTTCCGGTCCACGCTGACCCGTCGCACCACTTGAGAGGCCTGGGCCACCAACGGAATCGGCAGCGCCAGGCCGGCGAGAAGAAATTTCAACAAGCTACGTCTGTCCATACCTTCGTACACCTTCGTTTCCCAGGGACATGGTCTTGTCGCCTTGAGAGGATGCAAAAAGATACATTATAACGTTTTGAGCTTATTGAAAAACGGAGCGTCAACCTCTGCTGGCTTTCTTCAACAACCCATCCAGAGCACGGAGAAAGGCATCCAGGGCGAACGGCTTGGTCAGGACCATCCCGGGCGGGTCCAGCGGCGAATTGTCGAGGACCTCCGGATGCGCGTACCCGGTCATGAACAGCACCGGCAGATGCGGACGCACCGCGCGACTCTCCAGGACCATGCGATGGCCATCCATTCCGCCGGGCAAGCCAATGTCGGTGACCAGCGCGTCGATCGTGATGTCCGAGCGCAACAGGCGCAAGCCGGCCTTGCTGTCGCCCGCCTCGATCACCGCATAACCCTGGCTGGCCAGGGTTTCGCTGACGAAAGCGCGCACCGACGCCTCGTCTTCCACCACCAGGATCGTGGCGCCGGTGCTGCTGGTCGGCAGCACGGGACTGGCCTGTATCTCTTCGGCCGCCGGCAGCGGCAGGTCCCGCAGCGGCAGGAGCAGGAACACCCGCGTGCCCTCGCCCACCCCGGACTCGATCCTGACCTGCCCCCCGGACTGCCGGGCAAAGCCATAGATCATCGGCAGCCCCAGCCCGGAGCCAGCGCCCACCGGCTTGGTGGTGAAGAACGGCTCGAAGGCCCTGGACAGCACCTCCGGGCTCATGCCGGCGCCATCGTCCTCGACGCACACCGTCAGATACTCACCGGCCGCAAGGTCCTGGTCTGCCGACAGATGCTGGTGGAAGGTGCGAATCTGCAAATGGCCGCCGCCCCGCAACGCATCCCGGGCGTTGATGCACAGGTTGAGCAGCGCATTCTCCACCTGCGCAGGGTCCACCAGACAGGTGGCGCGGGTCGCCTCCAGCCTCACCGCAACCTCGATGCTCGGCCCCACGGTGCGCTGGATCAGCTCTTCCATGCCGCTGACCAGGGCGTTGATATCGGTCGGCACCGGCGACAGGGTCTGTTGCCGGGAAAACGCCAGCAGCCGGTGGATCAAGGCCGCGGCCCGTTGCGCGGCCCCATATGCCACCGCCACGTAACGTTCCAGATCGACCGTGCGGCCCTGGCCCAGGCGCAGCTTGATAAGGTCCAGGCTGCCGGTGATACCCGCCAGCAGGTTGTTGAAGTCATGAGCGATGCCCCCGGTGAGTTGGCCTACCGCCTCCATCTTCTGCGCCTGGCGCAAGGCAGCATGGGCGGCTTCGCTCTCGGCGACGGCCTCGGCGATGCGCGCTTCCAGGGTCCGGTTGAGGTCCAGCAGCGCTTGCTCGGCGGCCTTCTTGGCGGTGACATCGATGGACGAGCCGATCAAGCCGATGACGTTGCCGGCATCGTCCAGCAGCGGCGCCTTGACCGACAGCCAGATGGCCGCCGTGCCGTCGGGCATGTCGACCCGTTCCTCGATCTGCTCGGCCTTGCCGCCCTGCATGATGCGCTGGTCGGTGACCATGATCTGGCGGGCCTGGTCCTTGTCCTCGAGGAATTCAAGGTCGGTCTTGCCCAGGTAGAACGACGGCGGCTTGCCGATGAGCTCGGTAGTGCCGTGGTTGGCCACCAGCATGCGACCGTCGAGGTCCTTGGCGTAGACCACGCCGGGCACCGCTTCGGCAAAGGTGCGCAGCAGCGCCGAGATGCGGTCGCGCTCCGCTTCTGCGGCACGGCGCGATTCGATATCGACCAGCACACCCGGGAAACGCACCGCCTGCCCTTCGGCGTTGCGCTCGGCACGGCCGCTGGCTTCGACCCAGCGATAGCGACCGTCGTCCTGGCGTACCCGGTACTCGCAGCGAAACGTGCCCCCCAGTTCCAGGGTCCGCTGGATATCGGCAGCGACCCGACCTGCGTCTTCCGGATGGATCGAGGTGAAGGCCTCCTCGATGGGCATACCGCTCTGGCAGCGCTCCGCCGGTAGCCCGAATGCCCGGGAAAAGCGCTGGTCGGCGGTAACGCTGTTGTTCGGGATATCCCAGACCCAGGTGCCGCTGATGGCCCCGGAATCCAGCGCCAGTTGCAAGCGTTCAAGGGCCCCGTCGGGATCGGCTGGCCTGGCGTGATCGCTGGCGGGCGCTGGGGGCTCTGGATTCATGGCGGACCTCGGGGCGGCGGGCTGGGCAGTTGGGAGAGTCGACATCCGACAAAGCGGATGTAGGAAAAAGACTACCGTCGCCTTGAGAAAATTCCACCCCTCGACCGTATCAATCCCGTTGCAAGTGCACCGCCAGGCCCTCCTCCCCCGGCGCCAGGTCCGGCCGCAGGGTCAACTGCGGGATCAGGTAGTCGCCGCCATTCTGCCGCCGGTAAGGGATCGGCGCGTCGCTCCACAAGCCATCCAGGCGCTGCTCCAGCGCCGTGCAGGCGGCCGCGAACGCCGCCTCGTCGACACGGCTGGTGCGATGCAGGACGAACGGCGGCAGCACCTCAAACCCCGGGTAGAACAGGATGCCGTGCTGGATCGGGAACAGGATCGCCTCCATCGGCCCGTTGATGCCCCGTGGCTCATAGTGCGAAGCCCAGCCACCGGTGGTGACCATGAGCATGGCGCGCTTGCCGCTCATGCTGCCCTCGCCGTAGCGGTCGCCCCAGTGCTGGTCGGAATGCTCGCCGACGCCGTAGGCGAAGCCATAGGCATAGACCCGTTCGACCCAGCCCTTGAGGATCGCCGGCAGGCCGAACCACCACAGCGGGAACTGCAGGATCAGCGCGTCGGCCCAGCGCAGCTTGTCCTGTTCCCGGGCGATGTCGGCGCTCTGGGTACCGTCGGCAAAGGCCTGGCGCGAGTCCTCGGAGACGCGAAAACGCACGCCCGGCTGGCCTTGGGTGTTGTCGGCGGCAGAGATCAGCGGGTTGAAACCCATGGCATAGAGATCCGACACCTGCACCGCATGGCCCTGGCGCTGCAGGTGGGCGACCGCGTGGTCCTTGAGCGAGCCGTTGAGGGAACGGGGTTCGGGATGGGCATGGACGATCAGCACATTCATGGTGGGGCTCCGTGACTTGGGATATGCCGCGCATGATGGGCGTCGCCTCGGTATAGTTAAAATGAATATCCAATATGCCAGGTATTGCCATGCATGATTCCCTACGGCGTCTCGACCTCAACCTGCTGGTGACCCTCGACGCCCTGCTCACCGAGCTCAACGTCACCCGCGCGGCGCAGCGCCTGCACCTGGCGCAGCCGACGGTCAGCGTGCAACTGGCAAGACTGCGGGACCTGCTCGACGACCCGCTGCTGCTCCCCGGTCCGCGGGGCATGCGCCCCACCGCCCGGGCCGAGGCGTTGCGGACGCCCTTGCGCCAGGCGCTGGAAGCCTTGCAACTGGCGATTGCCCCGGCCCAGCCCTTCGACCCGGCGGCCGCCAGCCAGACCTGGCGCGTGGCGGCCACCGACTACGGCGCCTCGACCATTCTCCTGCCGGCACTGGCCACCCTTCGCGCCGCCGCGCCAGCGACCCGGCTGGCCGTACTCGACCTGCAACCCTCCGCACTGGTGCGCCAGGCCGAACTGGGCGAGATCGACATGGCCTTCCATATCGCCGAACAGGCGCCGGCGGAACTGCGCCAGCGCTCGCTGTTCGTCGAGCGCTATGTGCTGGTGGGCCGGACGGATCACCCCGGGCTGCGACGCAAACCGACGCTGAAGCAGTTCTGTGCCCTGGAGCAGGTGATCGTCTCGCCGGATGGCGGGGGTTTCCACGGGCCAACCGATAACGCCCTGGCGGAACGGGGGCTGAGCCGACAGGTAGTGCTGTCGGTGCCGCATTTCATGCTGCTGGCTTCAGTGCTGGCCAGTTCGGACCTGGTGGCGATGGTGCCGGAACGGCTGGTGGTTGGCGATGCACGGTTGAAGGTGGTGGACGCGCCGCTGGCGGTGCGGAGCTTCGAGATGCTGATGCTGTGGCCGGAGCGGGTGCATCGGGATCCGGGGCATCGGTGGTTGCGGGGGGTGATTGGGGAGTGCTTGGGAGGCGATCGTAACTGGCGGTAGCGGGGTCGCGAATCATGGCTGCCGACAATGGAAGCCGGTCGGCCACGCGACTTTCATCAGGATCAGGTGGCTCAACCGGCAAAAGTGCGCACGGGTTCTACAGGTTCTTTTGGCTATCGCGAAGCTGGTAATGGGAGACGTAGGTATCTCGCGAAGGCTTGAGATGGTCACTGCACAACTGAACCAATCTCTCCACATCACCGACCTTCAATGCTTCGATGATCAACCAGTGCTCGCGACGAGCACGCTCCAGTTGATCGCTTATCACCAGAGAAGACGAACGAATGGAATGGGCGCGCTGCGCATGATCTTGAGTCGCAACCACCAGGACCGCATTGTCTGAAAGCCCGAAGAGAACCTTGTGGAACTGCATGTTAGCTCTGAAAGCGCCGCGCAGATTTCCTGCAGCCACCATCTCGTCATGGATGGTCTGGATCGCGATCAGGTTGTTCAGATCGGTCTCGCTTACCGGAAACTTGATGAGCCGGACACACTGACATTCGAGAAGCTCGCGAACGGCATAGAGGTCTTCTACCTCCTTTGCCGTGTACGCGCGCACCAATGCACCCACGTTGCGCTTGCGCTCCACGAGCCCCATCCGCTCAAGCTCGACCAGCACCTGCCGCACCACGTGTCTTTTGAGACCGAAACGCTCCAGCAGTTCGTCCTCGACCAGCCGCTCCCTCGGATGAAGAAAGCCCAGGACTATCTCCTCTTCAAGAATGCGAACGGTCTGTTCAAGCCCGTTGGCCGGGGTCTCTGTGTCGATGAGCTGCATGGGGCTGCCTTAAAAACGGTGGTGCGGACGAGGAGAAGACTGCCACAAAACGAGGATTACCGCAGCCGCTAGATTATCAATAATTTCCCCGACGATCCGCGCTTGCAGTTGAAGCGTGATCGTGTTCTCATCCGCCCAACAGATTATTGATAATCTGGTCGATGATTAATCCAATAATAAGCGGTAGGTGATCCATGCCTGACAATTCCTCTGTCATCAGACCCACTGGCATTCGCAAAGGGCTGACCAATTACGGCGACACCGGCTTCGCGCTATTTCTGCGCAAAGCCTTCATCAAAGGTGCTGGCTACAGCGACGATGCCCTGGATCGTACGATCATCGGTATTGCCAACACGGGCAGTGGTTACAACCCCTGCCACGGTAACGCTCCGCAGCTCATCGAGGCCGTAAAGCGCGGTGTCATGATGGAAGGCGGTCTGGCTATCGACTTCCCGACGATCTCCATCGCTGAAAGCTTCTCTGCTCCTACCAGCATGTACCTGCGCAACCTTATGGCGATGGACACTGAAGAGATGATTCGCGCCCAGCCGATGGACGCCGTGGTGCTTATCGGTGGTTGCGACAAAACCGTGCCGGCCCAATTGATGGGGGCGGCGTCAGCCAACGTCCCGATGATCCAGCTCGTAACGGGCTCCATGCTTACTGGTGGCCATCGCGGCGAGCGCGTGGGGGCCTGCACCGACTGCCGCCGGTTCTGGGGTCAGTACCGCGCTGAGGAGATCGACCAGCAGGAAATCAGCGAAGTGAACAACAAGCTGGTGGCCAGCGTCGGCACCTGCTCGGTAATGGGTACGGCGAGCACTATGGCGTGTCTCGGTGAAGCCCTCGGTATTGTCATGCCTGGAGGGGCGACTCCACCTGCCGTCACCAGCGATCGAATCCGCATTGCAGAAGAAAGCGGTCGCCAGGCAGTACGCAACGCCCGAAGTGGCCTGACTCCGGACAAGATCCTGACCGAGAAGGCTTTCGAGAACGCCCTGCGTATTCTGCTGGCCATCGGCGGCTCCACTAACGGCATCATTCACCTGACCGGCATCGCGGGCCGCATGGGCTACGAGATCGACCTCGAAGCGTTCGACCGCATGAGCCGCGAAACCCCGGTCCTGGTCGACTTGAAACCATCTGGTCAGCACTATATGGAAGATCTCCACCGCGCCGGAGGCCTGCAGTCGGTACTGCGTGAGCTGAAGCCCCAGTTGCACCTGGATGCGATGACCGTGAGCGGTCGCACACTGGGCGAGGAGCTGGAAGACTTCCCAGAGTACAAGCAGGACGTGGTTCGCAGCGTCTCGAACCCGATCTACCCTGCCGGCGGTATCGCTTTCCTGAAGGGCAACCTGGCTCCGGATGGCGCAATAATCAAGCAGTCCGCAGCCAATGCGAAGCTAATGGAGCATGAAGGCCGCGCGGTCGTGTTCGAGAACTCCGAAGACATGGCTAACCGCATCGATGATCCAGATCTGGACGTCAATGCCGACGACGTGCTGGTTCTCAAGAATATCGGCCCGATCGGTGCACCAGGCATGCCTGAAGCCGGCTACCTGCCTATTCCGAAGAAGCTGGCTCGCCAAGGCGTCAAGGATATGGTGCGAATTTCCGATGGTCGCATGAGCGGGACTGCTGCCGGCACCATTGTTCTTCACGTCACTCCGGAAGCCGCGCTGGGCGGGCCACTTGCGCTGGTTCAGAACGGTGACCGCATCCGCCTCAGCGTCAGCGAACGCTGCATTGAGCTCAAGGTTTCGGATGAGGAGCTCGCTACTCGCCGCTCCAATCTGGTGCTCCCCAAACCCGTTGATGCCGAGCGTGGTTACCGCAGACTGTTCTACGAACAAATGACCCAGGCCGACAAGGGCTGCGACTTCGAATTCCTGCGTCCTCCGCAAATGATTGCACGCGTGCCAGCGAAGTAAGGCTTCTCAACAAACTGAAGCTTGATTGAAGACCGGTAGCGCCAAGGCGCTATCGGCTTATATGACAATAACAAGAGGTGTTCAAATGAACGCGCGCCCTACCCGCATTCGCTATTTCATTCTGCTGTTACTGTTCTTGGTAACAACAATAAACTATGCCGACCGTGCAATCCTTTCAATTGTCGGTTCGTCAATGCAGAAGGAACTAGGCATCACGCCGGTTCAGATGGGTTTCTTGTTCTCTGCATTCGCTTGGGCCTATGTGGCGGGCCAGATCCCTGGTGGCTGGTTGCTGGATCGGTTCGGTACCAAACGCGTTTACGCGTGGAGCATCTTTCTCTGGTCCTTGTTCACCATCTTGCAGGCAACCGTCGGTTGGTACAGCGTTTCCGTTGCCGTAGTTGTAATGTTCGCCCTTCGTTTTCTGGTTGGGCTAGCCGAGTCGCCATCCTTCCCAGGTAACAGCCGAATGGCTGCAGCATGGTTCCCTTCGGCAGAACGCGGTACTGCAGCAGGTATCTTCACCTCCGCCCAGTACTTTGCAACCGTACTGTTCGCCCCCTTCATGGCGTGGATTGTCTACCAGTTCGGTTGGCATTATGTGTTTGTAGTGATGGGCTCCCTGGGCATGATCATGGCCGGGGTCTGGCTCAAGACCGTCTACTCGCCAAAACAACACCCTCGCATCAATGCTGAAGAACTAAAACACATTGCCGACGGCGGCGGCATCATCGACATGGATCAGACCGGCGCCAAAAGTGATGCCGTCAAACCTAGCCTGTCGGCATTCAAGCAGCTTTTGACCAACCGCATGATGCTGGGCGTATTCATCGGCCAATACTGCATCAATACCCTCTCCTACTTCTTCCTGACCTGGTTCCCGGTGTACCTGGTTCAAGACCGTGGAATGTCGATCCTCAAAGCCGGCTTCATCGCTTCTATTCCGGCTATCTGCGGGTTCCTGGGCGGCGTGCTGGGCGGCATCATCTCCGACGGCATGATACGCAAGGGGAAATCTCTGACTTTCGCACGCAAAGCCCCACTGGTACTGGGCATGCTGATGTCTACCTGCATGGTCGCCTGTAACTACGTTGACGCTGAGTGGCTGATCGTAGCGATCATGGCGCTTGCCTACTTCGGCAAAGGCTTCGGCGCCATCGGTTGGGCAGTTGTGGCCGACACTGCTCCGAAGCAGATTGCCGGTCTGTGCGGAGGCATGTTCAACGCATTCGGCAACACAGCAGGTATCACTACGCCGATCATCATCGGTCTGATCCTGCAAGCAACGGGTTCCTTTGAAACTGCTCTGGTGTTCGTCGCAGCCAATGCCCTTATAGCAATGTTCTGCTACCTGTTTATCGTCGGGAAAATCGAGCGTATGGAATATAAATCCGACGACTGCCAACAACCAATTACCAAAGCCTTTCAAGCCAAGTGACCGACGGGGCGCTCAACAATGAAATTTAATTGTTCGCCTATTTAAACCTCAAAGCAGATACGCGGCTTAACCTATCGAGCAATACCCATTTTCCCGCCGCAGCAAAAACTTGCTGCGGCGGATTTTTTCAGATCTAGCAAATACTTTGTTTTCAAACCGTCATTAGAAAAAAGAGGTGAGAATCAAGATGGCCAAGGCCGCCGATGTCGTTGTGCAATGCCTGGAAAACGAAGGTGTCGAGTATGTGTTCGGCATTCCCGGCGAGGAAAACCTCGACCTGCTGGAATCCCTGCGCAAGTCGAAGAT